>JACQEL010000422.1 GCA_016200595.1 Deltaproteobacteria bacterium | reverse complement strand
CCGCCGAGGCCCTGGTGGGGAAACTCCACGCTCTCCAGGCCGTCCCCGCACTGCTGGAGATGCTCAAGGATCAGGAGGAGTCTGTCCGCTGGGCAGCCGCCGAGGCCCTGGGGAAACTCCAAGCTCTCGAGGCCGTCCTCGCGCTGTTGGAGATGCTCAAGGATCAGGATTGGTCTGTCCGCGAGGCAGCCGTCCGGGCCCTGGGGAAACTCCAAGCTCTCGAGGCCGTCCCCGCGCTGTTGGAGATGCTCAAGGATCATGAGAGGTATGTCCGCTGGGCAGCCGCCGAGGCCCTGGGGGAACTCCAAGCTCTCCAGGCCGTCCCCGCACTGCTGGAGATGCTCAAGGGTCAGAAGAAGGGGTCTGTCCGCTTGGTAGTCACCGAGGCCCTGGGGAAACTTGGTGGCCTTGACGCTGTGCAACCTCTCCTCGTCGCAGGAGATTGGCGAGCACTGAAGACTCTCGGTGAGAGAGTCCTGATTCGTATTTATCAGGATGGGTCGTGGGAACCACTTCCCCCGATTGAACCGTCCTCAGTCTGAGTTGTAGCGCACGCGACGGGGGGAGGGAGATGGACGCTGAGGAGTTTCCTCTCTTTGCGGCGCCTCTTTCCTGGCGGGTAATTCTTTACGCCTTTTCTCTTGTTCCTCTTCCTCTTTGCTTTCTTCTTCCAACCTGCCGTTGCCGTCCACGGCATTCTCATGTGCCATAGGTCTGCTCCTTCGTTCCCAAGTCTTTCCGACTGCGTTGAATCCCTCACAGCTCACTAAAACCCGCTCCGCCCCGAGTACCCCGGCCAGGAAGTTCCGCACCTCCCAGAACTTCTCCAGAGTGGTCCACTCCGCATAGCCGGCCTGCTCAAGTCGCTGCACGAAGTCCGTTCGTTTCGTGCGCATCCCGTTCGGCGACCCATCCCCGAGGAGGTAGTGATCGATGATGATACGCTCGCACGATTCATCGAGGTGTAGAGCGAATTCGTCAGGGTCGGCTAGGGGCATGAGAGGGCTGAGGGTTGCCTGTGTGCGTACTCCTGCTTCCCGGAACACCTTGAGGGTATCGAGTCGCTTGGCTGGCGGGCAGGCGTGTGACGGAAAGCCAGGCACAGGATCCATATCGGTCTCCACTGTCAGTGATACCCAGAGCTCACACAAGGCAGAGAGCTTCAGGATCAGGTCCAGGTCGCGGCGAATCAGGGTATTGTGGGTTTGGATCACCAGCACGTCAGGCGGGCGCTCCACCATCTCTTCCAGCAGTGAGCGAGTGAGTCCCAGCCGGTGCTCCTGGGGAATATACGGGTCGGTGCTGCTACTCATGTAGATCTTCAGCGGGCGGGATACGCCATGACGTGGTTTCCTGAGCCGGTCATAATCACGCCGGTAGACCTCGCGGAGATTCTGCTTGGCGCCGAAGAGGCCCCAAGGTCGCCCTTGCGTGATCCACTGATTGTGCTGCGCATAGCAGAATGTCCCACACAGTGCCCTGGCGAATGCACACCCGACGTAGGGATTGATGGTGTGCGTGTATCCGGCGGCCAGGAATCCCCCGGTGGGTGTCAAAATGGTCTTGTTGTCAATCCAGTCCATTGTTGTAACTCCGGGAATCGTTTTAGCGCTGCAAACAGCTTGGGGAGGCCAAGCGACTTCATGGGAGATGCTCTGCCTGCCAGCCTCGGTGGACGAGATACTCAGCGATCAGCTGACGGTGGCATTCTCCCACCTCCTTCTCCGCGCACAGCAAACAAAACGGTTGCGGGACCTGCTGCAGACGCTCGGTCAGCAACTGCCCGGCCTGTTCTAGGAGTTGGCGATAGCGATCGCGCCAGTCCTCACAGCCCAAAAAGATGTTCCCCAACTCCACCAGGGATACGTACTGGATGTCCCCTTCAGCCAAGAGCCGCTGTATGCCTTTCTCAGCCGACTTGGCTTGCACGTAGACTCCCATGTATGCCCGGTCTGGCCTGAGTCGTACATCGACGACTGTCCTGATGCCATTTTCCTTCAGGAGGTTCACAAGCTCTTGCGGTTTCCTCCCCCCGTATCCAATCGTAGAGAATTTCATCATCCGACCCTCCAACAAGTCACTCAAGGCTAGTGTCAACCTTCGGTATTTCCGTATCGTTCGCAACCTGGACGGAACTGACATGCCTGCGCTTTTTCTTCTGAATGTCAGACCAGAAGCGCTGCAAAACGATGAAACTCAGGACAGGAGATAGAACAAAAGAGCGGGGCACGACATGAAGCTGCTTAGTGCGCAAGCGCTCGCTCAGCGAGACGGTCACTGATCAACTCAAGCACATCTGCCAGATCGAGCATTCGCGCCATCGCGGTGTCGCCAATTTTCTGGTCAATCTCGTGGCGGGCTTGATTGCATATACCTATCGGGAGAAAAAACCGTCCCTCCATATTCGTACGCAGCCCCTCGACTCCTTGCTCATTCTCATTCTGTAGTTATGTCGAACGCAGGTCTTCGATCTCTCAGGATAAACTCCGCGAAGAGTCTCGGCTGTATTCGAGATTCTTCGCCTTTGGCTGCTCATGAACAAATCTGTCGTGCGCATAGCGCACGCTACTTCGCTAATTCCCGGACGGCCAGCTCAAAATCCTGATCGACGTCATTGGAGGGTACTTCTCTGGCAAGAGCCTGACTCATTGCGTCGATGAGTTCTCGCCAGCGGTTCAGTTCCTGCGGATCTTGTACGATTTTCACCGTATAGTGCTCAGTACAATCTTCGCTGAAGAAAATCGCCGGCAAACCGTCCTGCCGGAGAAGTTTACGGAGGATCTCTGCATCGGCGGTCTGGCGAGGGTTGAGATAGAAAATCCCTCCTTTCGCACCGCCAAAGGTTGGCTGGAGCTGATAAGTGATTGCTACAACCCACGTCCCCTGCGGACTGCACCAGGTGGTGAGATTGAAAGTGAGGGGTGGATACGCCTCCATAAACCAGTCGAGCGCCTCTACGCGCACGACCACGGCAATTTCCTCGGTGCCTTCACGGTCGATGAAACGCGCTGAGTAAAGTGGCTCGTCGCGAAGCACGGCCCAACTCTCTTTGCCGATGACAATGCCCGTGTACGCCATACCTTTGTCCCTTCCTGGTTGACCTTTGTGTAAGCATCTATCATACATCGAACATGGAAGGAGCGCATACATGGCTAATGCTGAGATTGTCGCTATCGGGTCCGAATTGCTGCTGGGGCAGATCGTGGATACCAACTCTACCTGGATGGCTCAACGCCTGACCGCCCTCGGGGTGAACCTGTTCTACAAATCGGTGGTCGGTGACAACCCTGAGCGCATGAAAGAGGTCCTGACTCGGGCGCTGGAGCGAGCTGACGTCGTGATCACCAGTGGTGGTCTTGGTCCCACGCAAGACGACCTCACCCGCGAAGTCGTGGCCGAAGTGACTGGTCGTAAGCTAGTGCTCAACCCGCATTTTCTGGAACAGATCGAGCGGCGCTTCCGCACGCGGGGGTTCATCATGACGCCGAACAATGAGCGGCAAGCCTACATGCCCGCAGGCGCGACTCCGGTCGATAATCCCAACGGCACCGCGCCTTCTTTCATCGTCGAAGACTCGCGCGGCAGCATTTTCGTTCTGCCGGGGGTGCCCTTCGAGTTGAAGTGGCTATTTGATAATGAAGTGGCGCCGTATCTACGCCGCAAGTTCTCACTCTCTGAGATTATTAGCTACCGGGTGCTAAAAGTCGCGGAACTGGGCGAGAGTCGTGTAGATGACCTGATGGGGCATCTCATTGCGAACTCGCGGAATCCCACCGTTGGTGTCCTGGCGCATCCCGGTCAGGTCGATATTCGCATCGCCGCCAAAGCTGCTTCGCGGGAAGCGGCATTAGAACTTATCGCGCCGGTGGAGGCCGAAGTCCGTCAGTTAATCGGCAAACACGTCTTTGCGGTGGACGAAGAGACGATCGAAAACGCGGTTGGCACGCTGTTGCGTGAGAAACAGCAAACTATCGCCGTGTGTGAGGATCTGACTGGTGGCATGATAGCGGATCGGCTGCAAGAGGCGGACACCGAGCGCTTCGTGGAAGGGATTACCAGCAACGGGCAAACGTCTCTGCGCCGACTCCTGGCTTTTTCGCGCCAGTCCAATCGTATTGAGGAGTTGTGGAGCGAACCGCAAATGTTGGCCAATGAACTGGCACTAGCGGTCCGCGCTCAAGCCGGCAGTGACTTAGGCTTGGCGGTCTACTCAATACCAGACCTGACCGACCAATCTGAGAATCTCGCTCGCGGGCAGACGTTCATGGCCATCACCGACGGCAAAGGCTTTAAGGTCCGCCACTACAACATGGCCGGCCGCGGCCGTCCGGATCGCACACGTATGAGCTTTAACGCGCTTGCTTTGGTGCGGCTGGCGCTGATGGAGGGGATGGCGTAATACGGCGCCCTCAGCCGGGGTTCTCGCGCGGAACGAACCGCGCGCTGGAGCCCGAGGACCGTAGGCTGGGTTGAGCGAGGCGAAACCCAGCATTTTCCTGGGAGCATCTGACAAGATCCGCAAAGCGTTCCTTCCTCGCGCTGGAGCCCGAGCAAGCCTCAGTGCAATTCGTCCAGCAGTAGGGGAAAGTTGGGCGGGTGACCCGCTGCGGGCGAGATTGGTTGCGGGGCACACGGGCTGGGTTTCCCGAGTTCACTACACGGAGATACCTCGCTCACGGTTTCGATATAGCGAGTGACTAACCATCGCCCGCCGATCTTTTCGAAGATGAACTCGCGAGGGGGCAATCATGCTCCCTTTGAGACCCGCTGCTGAGTCAATGTCCTGTCCCTCAACCCACTTTCTTACCGTGTAGAGGCCCGCTTTAGGGAAGAGATCGTTTCCGGCGGAGCTCTTCGTCTCGTAGTAGAAGACCGGCGCGAAGAACCCGTCCATGAAGGCAATAAGCTCGTCGTTGTACTGGCTCGACCTGCGTTCAATGAAAAGGTCCATCGCGCGCAGCCATTGGACGGCCCGATCACTCAGCTTCTGCTCTAGATCGTTTCTCGCCCCACTGTTATTGCTGGTCCTGCCGCGCCACGGTTGGGAGTCCGCACTGGAAGGCAGAGCCCAGGCGAGTATCAGTGCACAGCAGATCACGAGCCACCCAACTCGACACGAAAGTCTCTCTCTCATTTCACTCTCCTTCTGTATTCTCCGCGTATTTTGGTGCAACTTCTCATGGCAAGTCGTCTCAGTGCTGGCTACCAGCGAGCGATTGCAAGCGGGTGCGTTCGGCCTCCAGAGCGTGTCCGGCCAGGGCGAGTTCGTGTTCGAGCTCGGCCAGCAGCGTGGTACTGCCCTCTAACGCGCCCCGGCGGGCCCGCAGCTCCAACTCGGCCGCCAGGGCCGCCAGCCGCCGGGTGCCCACCGCGCCCCCCATCCCTTTCATGGAGTGCGCCGCCCCGCGCAGGTCGTCGTGGCCCCCCTCTGCCAGGGCGGCCCGCATCGTGCCCAGCAGGGCCGGGGCCCGCTCAGCAAAGGACACGATCATACTCTCGGCGGTCTCGGTCTCTTCTAAGAAATCGACGAGTTCCTGGAGCGTGGCCGGATCGAAGGTGGGCTCCTCGGCGAAGGGCAGGGGGCCCACGGGGACTCCTGGCGGTTCGTCCCCAGACGCCTCGGGAGCTCCAGCCGTGGGGGCTGTGGCAAGCGCAGAGGCACTGCGCTCCAGGGCCGCTTGCAATTCGCGCACGCGGATCGGTTTCCCAATGTGGTCCGACATCCCGGCCGCCAGGCAGGCCTCCCGCGCGTCGCGCATGACGTTAGCCGTCATGGCCACCATGCGCGGGCGCTCCCCCGCGCGCCACTCCGTGCAGATCCGGCGCGCCGCCTCAAGCCCGTCCATCTCCGGCATCATCATGTCCATCAGGATCACATCGTAGCGTTGGCGGCGCACGGCCGCCAACGCCTCGAGCCCATTGCCCGCCACGTCGGCGTTATACCCCATGCGCGCCAGCAGGCTCAGCGCCAGGCGCTGATTGACTTGGTTGTCTTCGGCCAACAAGATCTTGAGCGGCAAGCGCGCGGCCAGCCCCTTGTCAAATTCCGAGTCCGTAGCCTCTTCGCGCATTAACAGGGGCGCGTCGGGGCCGGCAAAGATTCGCACCAGGGTGTTGGAGAGGCGGGCCGGTTTGATGGGCTTGTGGAGAATGGTCGCGAACTCGACCCCCGAGGGGCCCGCCCCTTGCCCGATGGAGCTGAGCAGAATGAGGGGCAGGTGGGCACACGACGGCAAGTCCCGCAGGGCGGCGGCGAGCTGCAGCCCGTCCATGCTGGGCATCTCGACGTCGAGCAGGGCCACATCGAAGCTCTGGCCCGCGCGCACCAAGGCCAGGGCGTCCTGGGCCGAGGCCGCCTCCTGGGGCACCAACCCCCAGGCCTGGGTCTGGAGCATCAGGACGCGCCGGTTGGTTTCGTTATCGTCCACGATCAGCGCCCGCTTGCCGACCAGGGCGGCGTGGCCCGCCTCTCGGGCCCGCTCCACCGTCTCGGCCACCGCCCGCAGCACGACTGTGGCGGTGAAGGTCGAGCCCTGGCCCGGGGTCCCGGCGCTGGCCACCGTGATCTCGCCCCCCATGAGCTGACAGAGGCGCTTGCTGATGGCGAGCCCCAGGCCCGTGCCGCCGAACCGCCGGGTGGTCGAGGCATCTACCTGGCTGAAGGACTTGAACAGCGAAGCCTGCTGGTCGGCCGGAATGCCGATGCCCGTGTCGCGCACGGCGAAGCTCACCTGCTGGCGGGCCGCGCCGCCCCCGGGCAGGGCGCGACTCTGCACCGCCAGCTCCACTTCGCCGCGCTCGGTAAATTTGGTCGCGTTGTTCAAGAGGTTGACCAGGATCTGGCGCAGGCGCGTCACGTCGCCCACCACCGTGCGGGGCACGGCATCATCCACCCGTCTGACCAGCTCCAGCCCCTTTTCGACCACCTTGGGCACGATCAGATCCAGCGCCGACTCGATACACTCCTGGAGCTCGAAGGGCTCCTCCTCCAGATCGAGCTTGCCCGCCTCGATCTTGGAGAAGTCCAGAATGTCGTTGATGATGACGAGTAAGGCATCGCTGCTCGACCGGATCGTGCGGGCGAACTCGCGCTGCTCCTCGTCCAGGGCGGTATCGAGCAGGAGGCTCGTCATGCCCACGACCGCGTTCATGGGCGTGCGAATCTCGTGGCTCATGGTGGCGAGAAACTCGCTCTTGGCGGCGCTGGCGCGCTCGGCCTCGAAGCGGGCGGCGCGCAGCTCCTCCGTGCGGTGTGCTACGCGCTCTTCGAGCGTGCGATAGAGGAGGAGGCTGTCGATGCCGCTGGCGATCTGCGAGGCGGCGTTGAAGAGCAAGTCGGTCAACGCCGGGGGCAGGGGGCGACCGCTGTTGCCGTTATCGAGGGCCAACACCCCCAGCCGCTGGCCCTTCCAGATGAGTGGCGCCCCCATCCACGCCTCGACCTTGAGCGCCTCGGCCAGCTGCTTGTTGATGCCCGTTTCGTCCCCTGTGGTCACAAAGTACAGGGGCCCGTCCGAGAAGTAGACCTTGATCAGGTTGGACTCCCGCAGGCTCAACGGCAGCGCCAAGGTGCTGGCGGCGGCCGTGATCTCGGGTGTCCCCCCAAACGTGCTCTTGGTTTGCAGCACCCCCCGCTGCGGGTCGGCCAGCATCAGCAGCGCACGGTCCACCCCGAGGTTGTGCACGATGGGCTCGAGCACTTGCTGGAGCATCGCCTCCATGTCCAACTCGCCCCGCAACGCCGTGCCCACCTCGTAGAGGGTGGTGAGCTCGGAGATCTTTTCTTGCAGATTGGTATTGGCCACTTGCAGTTCGGCCCGCGCCTTCTCGCTACTATCGTACTGCTCCTCGGCCAGCGCCCGTTGCTCGCTGATCATCTCGTTGCGCCGCCCCAACTCGGCCCGGATCGCGCGGTGCTCCCGCCACGCCAGCGCCGCCAGGAACGGGATCGGCACCCACAGCCAGCCGCTCCAACTGGGCAGCGCAGGGAGCCGGGTGAGGAGGAGGGCACTGAGCCCGGAGAGGAGGGCTCCGAGGACAAAGGCGGTGGAGGTCCGGGCGGTGTTGGGCAGATCCCAGGTGAACCGCCACTCACAGTACTCCGACCCGTCGAGCTGACAGTGCAGTTCCTCGACCCGCGCCGGAGGTTGGTCAAAGACAGCCGCGGGAATGGCGGCGTAGGTCCCCTGATAGGCCCGACAGCCGAACCGCGTGTACGCCACCCGATGCTGTTCGGGCACCCGCATGATCTGCTCGGTGCCGTACCACCGGATCAGGGCGGAGGTCGCAGTAGTGGAGACGACGCGGAGATCAGTATTGATGAACTTGGCGGCTAAGCCCGGACTCACCTCGTAGACCCGGCGCACACCGAAGGGACGAGCTATCGCCGCGAGCGCCGGGGGGATGGTGGTGATGCCGCGGTTGAAGTAGAACTCGGGATCGCCCGAGATGGCCCGACAATAATCGTCGGCGAAGACGCCGAATTCGTACGTGTAGTTGTTGCTCGCGTTCAGTAAATACTCCCGGGTGACATGATACCGCGGGTCGTCGATCGCCTCGTTGAGCATGACGACGAGTTGGTCCAGCGCCGCCTCCTGAGCTTGACGGATGACCGCGCGCCGCTCGGAGGCCGAGGCCGAGGCTGCGATGCTGCGCTGCGCTCTGCGCCCGATATAGTCCTGCATGTAGGCAATCGAGGCGGCGACGTTCTTGCCGTTGTATTCTGTGATCGCTTCGCCGCTCTCGCTGAGGCCGTAGGGGCGTCGGCCCAGACGACGCAGTTCGGTGGGGAGCCGCAGCTCGTAGGAGGAGGGGGTGAGACTTTCTTTGGGGTGTTCTGCGATGGGGGCTGAGGTCGTCATCAACGCAGCGCTCCTGCCGATATCCCGCTTAACAGCAACACGTAGATTCCGGTAGGCTCATAGACTCACTCGCCGCTCGGTAATGCATCGGAACCTCCTCTTAGGGTAAACACAGATACTGTTTTCTGCCTTACGTTTACGATCGGCAGGTATGAGGAAAACCTTTAGCGTCGTGCCTATGAGGATTTGTGGTGGCCGTCATTCTGGACAACACGGAGGTGGAAATAGGGTCAGGCCTGCGTATTGCTGAGCCGTTGGTGGTCGGAGTCGGGATTGTAGCGAGAACTGAGGGTGAGAAGCCGAACAGAAGCCCGAAAGCTGATTTAGCGTCCGAACAATCACAAATTCCTATGCTTCGACCCGGGGGCTCCCTCGAGTCGCGGCAGCCGATACTACAAAAAATTTCACTTGGGTGAGACCTGAAATCGAGTGTAGGGGCGAATCTTGTATTCGCCCTGCCCCGCGCCCCCATTGGGCAATCACAAGGATCGCCCCTACAAAGCAGGATGCATGCAACTGAAAACTGCTATAAGTGCGTGGTCTGGTCTCTTTTCAGCACTTGCTCTGGCACGGTCAGGGATTTTCCGGTCCTTTTTCCATCGCACCGAGCTTCCCCAGCGGGTGCCTTAATAGCCCCACAAGAGACGGGTGCCTGGCTTGGTATACCCGTCGATTCCCAGCTTGTTGCCCCAGGAGTAGTTCCGTTCAAGCGCGCTTTCCAGGTCTTCATTCTTCCGGGTTGTCATTCCCGCTTCCGCGGGAATCTCGGCACACGAGCCGCCGGCCTGTGCTCGATCTCCCTAGATGCCCGCCTGCGCGGGCATGACGAGCCAAGCCGTACGGGGGTTCATCAAAACCACACAGTCAAACTACTAGATTACGCCCTGCCCTTTCAGCGTTTGCAGTTTCGCCGCATCCAGTCCGAGTAGGCGGCCATAGATCTCTTCGTTATGCGCCCCTAGAGCTGGCGCAGGTTGGTCAAAGTTCAGCGGGTGCTGAGCAAACTTGACCGGCATGCCGATGGCTTTCGCGCCAGGGATGGGGCCATGCACCGGATGAGCAAGGTCAATGACCATCTCTCTGGCCGTAAGGTGTTCATCGTGCAGCAACTCTGAGGGGGTGAGCACTGGCCCGGCAGGCACCTGGTGTTTCTGTAAATGGGTAACTGCCTCGGTGACCGTGCGCTGCCCTATCCAATGCTGCACAATCGCATCGACTTCCTCACGGTGGTCACGCCGGCTGAGAATGTTGGAAAATCTTGGGTCCTGTTTCAGGTCTTCCCGGCCAATGGCAACCAGCAGTTTTTGCCAGTCGCTCATGGTGACCGCGCAGAGAGAGACGTAGCCATCGGTGGCCACGTACAGGTTAAACGGCGCGCCAGTGAGATGGGCATTTCCCATGCGTTGAGGAGGGTCCCCAGCCACCAGAAACTCGATCAGCTCCGGCAGCAAGAAGAACGAACTGTCTTGCATGGAGATATCCACCCATTCTCCTTGTCCCGTCCGGTCACGCAATTGCAGCGCCGAGAGAATGCCGATCACCGCAACCAGGGGGGTGGTGGTATCGCTTATGGCCGCTCCGGCGCGCACCGGCGGACGGTCGGGATAGCCGGTGACACTGGTGATCCCACTAGCAGCCTGAATAATCGGATCATACGCGCGCCACTCTCGCTGCGGGCCGCGCTGGCCGAAGCCGGAGATCGAACAGAGGATGAGACGGGGATTGCACGCCTGTAGAATGGGAAAGCCAAAGCCCATGCGGTCCAAGGTTCCCGGAGCAAAATTCTCTACGACCACATCAGCCTTGGCGCAGAGTTGTAAAAACAGCTCTTTCCCCTGCGGATGCCGGAGATTGAGGGTAACGCTCTTCTTGTTCCGTGACCGATGCAGGTGAGTCATGCTGATATCATCTTCCGTCTGCTTACTCAGGCTGGCCCCTTTAGGACCGCCAAACGGCGGCCGGTTGCGCTGTACCTCAGCGCTATCTGGTTGCTCGACCTTAATCACCTCGGCTCCGAGTCCGCCGAGCAAGAGCGTACAGTAGGGACCAGCCAAAAAACGAGTTAAATCCAGCACGACAAGACCTGCGAGCGGCTTTACCACTAGACGCCTCCTTCAGGAAAGACTGAAGCTGGTTTACAATAGTCGTGGCGTAAAGAGAAGAGCGTCGTAGGGTGGGCAGTGCCCACCATCTCTTTTAGCTTCGAGACGAAGGATTATTACATGTGCCAAGCATGAATCAGCAGCGCCCAAGAGAGCTTTGTTGCTGTGGTTGGTTGCTGTGGTTGGCATTGCCTCAGCCGTAGCACATAAGCTACAGTCCAGCGGTGGAGGCGCAGCCCAGACAAATTGAGTTGTCTATTGCGCCAGACGGCAAGACGCCTTTCTCGGAGTGGATGAACGCGCTGAAGGACATCAGGGTGCGAGCCAAAATTAGAGTAAGAATCGACCGGCTCAGATGAGGGAACCTGGGCGATTGTAAACCGGTCGGAGCCGGCGTTTCTGAATTGCGCATCGATTTCGGACCGGGATACCGAGTGTATTTCGGACAAGTCGGCACAAAGATCATCGTGCTTCTGTGCGGGAGCGAGAAGAGTACTCAAGATGCAGACAGCAAAAAAGCCAAAGTCTACTGGGCAGACTACCAAAGTTAAGCGTTTGGCGAAGCCAACAAAAAGCTACCAAGCCACATTATTAGACGCCCTCAAAGACCCAGAAGAAGCGGTTGCCTACCTTAACGCTGCGTTGGAAGAAGAGTCAGAGGGTGCTGAGGAACTGTTTTTACTTGCCTTACGGAACGTGGCTGAGGCCCGCGGCATAGCCAAGCTAGCTGGAGATGCAGCGTTGAATCGGGAGAGTTTGTATCGAGTGCTGTCGCTAAAAGGCAATCCACGACTCTCAACCCTCGGAGCACTATTGGATGCACTCGGTCTACGGCTCGCGGTGGAAGTGAAAGCAGCCTGAATCCTCCGAGGTCATAGGGGATGCCTCGAAGCTGTCCCAAAACCTCCTGTGGGACGAAAACCTGGATTCCCGCCCTTCGACTGGGCTCAGAATAGGCTCCGGCGGACATCCAGGGGTGGGGTTTAGGGATGAGTGCTCGACACAGAAGTGGTCATAATGGGAGGACAAGCCTGGAGTGATGAAAATTCGCTGGAGCTGATAATGGCAAGAGATCCTGTTTTTGTTCCCTGCGCCCAGGCCGTTTCTGCGCCGGCACGGTTCCCCTCGTGCCCGGGTTCTGCCCGGGTACGCCCTAGGTGGCAGGCTCTGCCTGCCAGCGGCCGCTTGTGCAGCGGCAGAGCCGTCTGCCCCTTGCCGTCCCAGGCTCCGCCTGGGACCGAGAAGGCCCCAAGAACAAAAGCGGTGAGAGTCGGGACGAGAACAACTCTCCCCCTATCGCCAATTTTCACCAGCCCAGGACAAGCCTGTCCTTATCGCTCCGGTATCCTGCCCTTAATGAGCGATCCCACACACCTCAGCAACCAGTTCATACGAGCGCACGCGCGCGGCAAAGTCATAGCAAATCGTCACGAGGCTGAGGTCAGTTGTCTGATAGAGATCAGCGATAGCTTCGAGCTTGGCCTTCACCTGCTGTGGATCGCCATCGACATTAGCGCGAGTGGACTGTGCCAGGTAAGCGCGCTCTTGTGGGGTGTAGGGATACGCCAGCGCTTCTTCAACTGGTGGGACCCCACCACG
>JACQEL010000421.1 GCA_016200595.1 Deltaproteobacteria bacterium | reverse complement strand
GACACCCGACGTGAGATTGCCAAAGTCCGTGGGGATGTCGAAGAGGTCCGTTATCGCCTTGACCGCTTGGCTAAAGAGCGCGTTGGTTCGGGTCCCCAGCTGAAAATCTTGGAAGATCGCATCGAAGCTCTGGAAAGACAATTCAAGCCGCACGAAGAGCCGCCGGTTCCCCCTCCCGCTGTGACGAGCGAACCGCCGCCATTGCCTAAGCCGGGTGAGCCGCCCGCGATTGCTCGCCCAGTGGAGCCGCCGCCGACTGCTCCGGCACCTCCGAGCCGAACGCCCGTAGCTCCCATAGAAGACCCCCGTCTTTCCAAAGAGCCGCAAGAAGCACAAGATGAATACAAACAGGCCTTGCACGCACTCAACGATCAGCAGTATGACAAGGCGATTCAGCAGTTCCGTAATTTTCAGCGTAAATATCCGAACTCTGACATGGCAGACGATGCGCAATATTGGGTCGGAGAAAGTTATTTTAACCAAAAGGACTACAACCGCGCGATCCTCGAGTTCAACGACGTCTTGAAGTATCGCCGGGGCGATAAGGTCCCGGCCGCGCTCCTGCGACAGGCCCAAGCGTTTCTCGAGATCGGCGACCGCACTGATGCTCGGTTGATCTTACAGAAACTAGTTAACGATCATCCAAACTCCGAGCAGGCTAAGGAAGCGAGAGACCGACTGCAGGCCCTAGGGCGCTAGCACTCTCTTCTCCGCGTCCGGTGCCTGTGAGCAGGGACCATGGAGATCATTCGCCACATCATTGCCCACGCCCCTTTTCCTCACCCAGTCGTCACGCTGGGAAATTTCGATGGCATCCACTTGGGCCATCAGGCGATCTTGACCCGCGTGGTCCAAGAAGCCCAAGCGCGCCAGGGCACGGCTTTAGTGGTCACATTCCACCCTCATCCCTTAGCCGTGCTGCGTCCTGGGCAGCCATTTTCACTCATCCTGAGTCTACGTGAGAAGCTTCGTGTTCTGGCTTCGTTGGGAATCCAGGGGATAGTCTTGCAACATTTCACCGCCCCGTTCTCCCAGTTCACTCCAGAAGAATTTGTCCAACGTTATCTGGTTGACGCCATCGGCGCGGAGAAAATCATCGTCGGCCATAACGTCAGCTTCGGCCGCAATCGGACTGGCCGGGCGGAGACGCTAGAGCGGCTCGGACACGTCCACGGATTCGCGGTCGAGATTGTCGGTCCAGTGTTGGTTGAGGGACGAGAAGTCAGTAGCACGGGTGTCCGTACTCTGCTCAGTGCTGGTGAGATGCGCAAAGTGACCCGCCTCCTCGATCGTCCCTATTCTGTGAGTGGGCGAGTAGAAAAAGGATTTCAACGTGGTCGTGGGCTGGGGTTTCCCACGGCGAATCTGCGACCACGTGCGGATGTGCTCCTCCCCAATGGCGTGTACGCCGTGGTTGTTACTGTAGGAGAGCGAGAGATTCCCGGCGTCGCCAACGTCGGCGTCAATCCCACGTTCGGTGGCAACAAGAGAACGATCGAGGCCCACCTCTTTGATTTTTCCGCTGACTTGTATGGTCAGCGCCTGCGGGTCGGTTTTATCGAGCATCTGCGTGGAGAGCGCAAATTTCCGTCAGTCCAAGAGCTGGTTCGTCAGATTCAGCAGGACGCGAGCCGTGCCCGTGCCCTGCTGTCACAGCCGGCTCAGAGTTAGTCTCACCGTGTCCGCCCAACGATTTGTTGTTTCCCCTGCTCAGGTTGGTCAACGGCTGGATCGCGTGCTCGCGAACCTTACCTCACAGACCCGCTCGCACATCAAATTGCTCATCGATCAAGCGCGAGTGCGGGTGGCCGGCAAGCCGCAAAAGGCCGGGCATCTGCTCCGGTCGCAGGAAGAGATTGAGCTACTCCCACTGCCGGCAGTGCCCAGCACCGTGACCCCACAAGAGATTCCGCTCGATATGCTGTATGAGGACGAATTCCTCGCTGCAATCAATAAACCTGCGGGTATGGTCGTACATCCAGCGCCCGGGCAGTGGGATGGGACAGTAGTCAACGCTTTATTGTTTCGCTGGGGACGAACCGATCCAGTTCAGTCATTCCGACCCGGCATTGTTCACCGGCTTGATAAAGACACTTCAGGGGTCTTACTGGTGGCCAAAGATGAGCGGACTTTGGCACGACTGACCGCACAGTTCAAAGCGCGTGAGGTTCACAAAACCTATATGGCAGTGGTAGTCGGTCGTTTCTCTGCCTCGGCCGGAGAAATCGCCTGGCCGATCGGCCGCCACCCAGTTGAGCGCAAAAAGATGTCTATCCACGCACGCAGAGCTCGCGCCGCCCTCAGCCGTTACCAGGTGGTGGCTGAACATCGTGGGGTCACCTTGGTCCGGCTGTTTCCAGAGACTGGTCGTACCCATCAATTGCGCGTCCATCTCGCGGCACTCGGCCATCCTATAGTGGGAGATCAGGTCTATGGCGCACCGAGCGCTTGGCGGACTCTTGCCCCGCTCATCCGCACGTTTCCACGCCAGGCGCTCCACGCTCAGTCGCTACAGTTCCGTCACCCGGTCACTGATGCCGTGTTGATGATTACTGCCCCCTACCCCGCAGACCTGGCCCAACTCCTTACGGTTTTTGCTGAAGGAAAGCCTCAGAGTGCGCCGCTCGCGGTTGACAGCACAAAAAAGATTGAGTATGGTAGAACGCAATTTCACAGAAACTGAAATTTTCTCACCGGCTGTTCTTCTTCATCCATCGAGCACCCCTTGCCTGCAGACTCCCCCAGGTCTGTCTTGCGCTTCTTGCTCGTTGTGAGCACAAGGCCCCATAGTGGGAAAGGGCCGGTTTCCAGTCCACAGTGCCTAGTAACCAGGGAGGAACCGTTATGGGTCGAACGCCCGTAAGGAATCACAATAGTAGTGATATAGCTGAACCCCGCGAGGCTCGGGTCGATGTAAATGGGGATGAAAACGGCCTCAATCTGAAGACCCTCAAAGAAAAGAAAATTAGCGAACTCGCCCAGATCGCGCGGAATTTCAATGTCGATGGGGCCTCCAGCCTGCGTAAGCAGGACCTCATTTTCGCTATCCTGCAAGCCCAGGCTGAGCAGAGCGGTCTGATCTACGGAGAAGGAGTGCTCGAAATTCTCTCGGACGGGTTTGGCTTTTTACGCTCCCCTGATTACAACTACCTGCCTGGGCCTGACGACATCTATGTGTCACCTAGTCAGATTCGGCGCTTTAATCTGCGCACCGGCGATGTCGTCTCCGGCCATATCCGCCCCCCCAAAGAGGGAGAGCGCTATTTCGCCCTACTCAAAGTTGAAGCGATTAACTACGAAGAGCCGGAACGGGCACGCGAAAAGATTCTTTTTGACAACCTGACTCCGCTGTATCCGCAAGAACAGCTCAAACTTGAGCACACCCCACAAGAATTCACCACGCGCATCATTGACTTGCTCACCCCCATTGGCAAGGGACAACGCGGATTGGTGGTCGCTGCCCCACGCACCGGCAAAACCATGATGTTGCAGAACCTGGCGCACGGGATTGCCCAGAACCACAAAGAAGTGATCCTGATTGTTCTCCTGATCGACGAACGGCCCGAAGAAGTCACCGATATGCAGCGTTCAGTGCGCGCTGAGGTCGTCAGTTCGACTTTTGACGAGCCGGCGACTCGTCACGTGCAAGTCGCGGAGATGGTCATCGAAAAGGCTAAGCGGTTGGTTGAACATGGCAAAGATGTGGTCATTCTGCTCGACAGCATTACCCGTCTGGCACGCGCCTACAACGCGGTCGTCCCGCCCAGTGGGAAACTGCTCTCCGGCGGTGTGGATGCCAATGCGTTACGTGGCCCCAAGAAGTTTTTCGGCGCTGCCCGTAATCTCGAAGAAGGCGGAAGCCTCACGATTATCGGCACTGCCTTGGTCGATACCGGCAGCCGGATGGATGAAGTGATCTTCGAAGAATTCAAAGGCACCGGCAATATGGAAATTCACCTGGACCGCCGGCTCATGGATAAGCGTATCTTCCCGGCCGTCGATATCAATCGTTCCGGCACGCGCAAGGAAGAATTGTTACTCACCCGCGACATCCTCAATCGCGTGTGGATCTTGCGCAAGCTACTCTCCCAACTCAATACTGTGGAAGCCATGGAGTTTCTGATGGACAAGATGCAAGGGACCAAAAACAATCAGGAATTTCTGGAATCGATGAATCAATAAGCACTCCGCGCGCGTTGCAAAGGGTTGCCCCTTTTGCTACAAATTTTTTTACACCACGCCTAGAGCAAACGCAGCTGGAAAAGAAAGGTACGATTCATGATCGAGGTTACGATCAAGCAGTTACTTGAGGCCGGAGTGCACTTCGGCCACCAGACCAGCCGTTGGGATCCCAAGATGAAGCCCTATATTTTTGGGGCACGCAACGGTATTCATATCATCGATTTGCAACAGACCGTCGTCATGTTACGGGAAGCCTGCCGCGTCGTGCGTGAGTTGGCGGCCCAGGGCGGGCAATTTTTATTCGTGGGCACCAAAAAGCAAGCCCAAGAGGTCATCCGCGAAGAGGCCGAGCGTTGTAGCATGTTTTACGTCAATAACCGCTGGCCCGGAGGGATGCTGACGAACTTCCACACCATTCGCAAATCAATCGAGCGCCTGAAGAAATTGGACGAGATGCTCGAGGCTACCGCGGTCGCGGAAGCCCTGACCAAGCGCGAGATCCTCGAGTTGAGTCGCGAGCGGGACAAATTACAGGCTTCGCTGGGTGGCATCAAAACGATGCGCAAACTCCCAGATGCGTTGTTTATCATTGACACGAGAAAAGAAGAGATTGCCGTCAAGGAAGCCCATAAGCTGGGGATCCCGGTGGTCGCTCCAGTAGACACGAATTGTGATCCTGACGCCGTCACGTACAAAGTCCCAGGCAATGACGATGCCATCCGCGCCATTCGCCTCTTCACGAACGTCGTGGCCGAGGTCATACTGGAAGGAAAAGCCCTCTACGAAGAGCGCCAGCAAGGCGACGTGAAAGAGCAAGCGGCGGTTTCCGCTCCGCCCGCGGAAATGGCGGCCGAAGAGGGAGGTGCGGTATGAGCAGCAAAGGCAGCAGCCTCGCACAGGTGAAAGAGTTGCGTGAGCGCACGGGCGCCGGCGTTGTCGACTGTCAGAAAGCGCTGGCTGAGAGCAGCGGCGATGTCGAAAAAGCTATCGTCTTTCTCCGCGAAAAGGGCTTGGCCGCCGCCGCGAAACGAGCCGGGCGGACGGCTGCCCAAGGGTTGGTGAATGCCTATATCCACGGCGGCGGAAAAATCGGAGTGTTGGTCGAGGTGAACTGCGAGACCGATTTCGTCGCGCGCACCGACGAGTTTCAACGCTTAGTGAAAGATATCGCTATGCAAATCGCCGCGACCAATCCCCGCTATGTGCGGCGCGAGGAAGTCGCCGAAGCGGAGCGAGAGCGGGAGCGGGCCATTTACCGCGCCCAGACGGGGCAATCGGGCAAACCGGCGGCCGTGATTGACCGGATTGTCGAAGGGAAGCTGGAGAAGTTTTACAGCGAAGCCTGCCTGCTTGAGCAACCGTTCATCCGTGATCCGCACAAGACGGTTGACCAGCTGGTGAAAGATGGGGTCGCGCGCACCGGAGAAAATATTGTCGTCCGCCGCTTTGCCCGCTTCCAGATTGGCGAAGCCGAAGCGGCGACAGACAAAGCCGAGTGACGCTATGACCCGGGAACTCGCACGTTACCAGCGTATTTTGCTGAAAATTGGCGGCGAGGCGCTGGCCGGCGATATGGGCTATGGCATCGATGACGCCTTTCTGGCGCGTGTTGCCTGCGAGGTGAAAGAGGTGCATGAACTCGGGTGTGAGGTCGCTTTAGTGCTGGGCGGTGGGAACTTCTTTCGCGGCAGCACAGGGAGTGCCAAAGGTATGGACCGCGCCACCGCCGATTATATGGGCATGCTGGCCACGGTCATCAACAGTCTGGCTATGCAAGCTGCGCTGGAACGACTGGGAGTGCAGACTCGAGTGATGTCGGCCTTGACGGTCGCGCCCGTGGCCGAACCCTACATTCGCCGTCGGGCGACTCGCCATCTCGAAAAAGGCCGGATCGTGATCTTTGCCGCGGGAACCGGCAATCCCTATTTTACCACCGACACCGCCGCTAGCTTACGGGCGATGGAGATTGGCGCGCAGATTCTGTGCAAAGCCACCAAAGTGGACGGTGTTTACGATGCCGATCCCGTGCTCGTCCCCGGGGCCAAACGCTATCAAGAACTGACCTACCTCGAAGTCCTCCAGCAGAATCTCAAGGTCATGGATTCCACCGCTATTTCTCTCTGTATGGATAACCGTTTACCTATCCTGGTGTTCAGCCTGCTGGAACCAGGCAATATCAAACGGGTCGTGCTCGGAGAACCAGTAGGCACCTTAGTGTATGGAGGTGACACATGAACGCGCAGGTGCAGGATGAACTCAAAAAAGAAATGGACCATACGCTGGACACCTTACGCAAGGAACTGACCAAGGTGCGCACCGGCCGTGCCTCAACGGCGCTCATCGAAGGAGTGATGGTCGAGTATTATGGCACCCGTACGCCCCTCAACCAGCTCGCCGCCCTCTCTGCCCCGGAACCGCGTCTTTTGCTGGTGCAGCCGCACGATCGCAGTATCATGTCCGCGGTCGAGAAGGCAATTTACCAGTCTGATCTTGGTCTCACGCCGGTCAACGATGGCAAGGTCATTCGGGTGCCGATTCCCGAACTCACCGAAGAACGGCGTAAGGAGCTGGTACGCCACATCCGCAAAGTCGCCGAAGACTACCGCGTGTCGTTGCGCAATCATCGGCGGGACGCGAACGAACGGCTCAAAAAAATGCAAAAGGACAAGCAAATCACCGAAGATGAGGCGCGTTCCACGCAAGATCGGGTGCAGAAAATTACCGGCGAATATATCGAAAAGCTCGACAAAGTCCTGAAGAGTAAAGAAGATGACCTCATGGCGGTGTGACGTAAAGGGCGAGCGGTTACGTCGAGTAAAGTCGCGTGAGCACGGTCATCGATAAAGAACGACTTCCCCAACACGTTGCGGTCATCATGGACGGCAATGGACGCTGGGCGCAGCGCCGTGGCCTGAACCGCAACGAAGGGCACAAGCGGGGGAAAGACTCGGTGCGGGCGGTGGTCGAGACCAGTCGCGAGCTTGGCTTAAAGTATCTTACCCTGTACTCCTTCTCCTCGGAAAACTGGCAACGCCCAATAGGTGAGGTGCGAGCGCTCATGAGCCTGCTGCACCGGTACCTGCGCACCGAACTGCAGCGCATGATGAAAGAAAATATTCGCCTGCGGGCGGTTGGCAATCTCAGTCGGCTGCCTCTGCCGGTCCGCAAAGCCCTCGAGAAAGCCATCTTTACGACGCGGCATAATGATGGCCTGACCGTCGTATTGGCAATCAGTTACGGTGCACGCGAGGAGATCGTGGCTGCAGCTCGGGCATTGGCCGTAGCGGTCCAGGAAGGTCGCCTCAATCCGGCAGAGATTGACGAAAACCGCTTTGCCCAGCATTTATGGACGAGCGACCTGCCCGACCCAGATTTGCTCATCCGTACCGGGAAAGAATATCGGCTGAGCAATTTCCTACTGTGGCAATTGGCTTATACGGAGATCTACGTTACTGACACCCTGTGGCCGGACTTTGACCGGAACGAGTTCCTGCGGGCGCTCGCTGATTACCAAAGTCGAGAGCGCCGGTTTGGGCGCACGACCGAACCACAGCCCCCTGCGGAACTTAGGCGCGCGGTACGTTAGAGCAGATTATCTTTGCTTGTATGGGAAGAGAGACTAGCAAGGCCGCGCACATGGAGCAGGTACCGCTGGCGGCTAATCCGCTGGTGCCAGGACTGGGCACGGGTAGGCAAGCTGCCCGTGGCACCCCAGCCCATAGCCGCCGTACACCCAACTGTAGATCGCTCTAGGCTTTGTCGTGCTGCGCACCAGGCTGCTGACTGCTGCGGTCGCCCTCCCCCTGCTTATTTTACTGGTCTGCTGCGCCCCACTGTGGCTGTTTTCTACGGTAATGTTAGCCTTCACCGGCCTCGGGCTCTACGAATATTTTTCCTTATCTCGTCCCTATAATTCGTTACCTCCCACTTTTGGTCTCGCTTGGGGAGCGGCTGTAGCCGTGAGTATGCTGTGGCCGCATTCCGTACTGGTCGGAGCAATTTTAAGCGCGGGCTTGTTTTTGGCTTTTTGCCTGGCCCTGCGCGATTCTCAGCCAACCAGAGCGCTCGCTGGAGTCAGCTACTCTCTCCTTGGTGTCGTCTATGTCGGCTTTCTCCTTCCCCATTTTATCTGGGTACGCGACAGTCCGGAAGGAACTGCCTGGGTGTTCTTCGTCATGCTCGTAGCAATGCTGGGAGATAGCGCGGGTTACGCGGTCGGGCGGATATGGGGAAAACACAAACTCATCCCTCACATCAGTCCAGGCAAAACGATCGAAGGGAGTGCAGGCTCGGTGCTCGGCAACCTGGGCGCGGCCATTCTCTGCTGGATCTGGCTCCTCCCCCAGCATTCCCTCGCAGAGCTGCTGCTCTTGGGGATCGGGACAGGGTTTCTCGCGCAAGCTGGAGACTTATGTGAATCTGCCATCAAGCGCGCCTTTGGCGCAAAAGATTCAGGGTTTCTGTTCCCCGGCCATGGCGGAATATTGGATCGAGTTGATAGCCTGCTTTTCCCCGCCGCCTTTATTTACTACTATGTAACAATCTGGAGATAAGCTCTCACCTCAAGGGAGAAGAGGATAGCCATGGATTTTTCAAACATCGCTGTGATCGTACAAGTGATCATCGTCTTCGGTCTCATCGTCTTCGTGCATGAGTTGGGACATTTTCTCGCCGCCAAGTGGGCCGGAGTGGGAGTCGAGCGCTTTTCCCTCGGCTTCGGTCCTAAAGTGCTAGGCAAGCAGATCGGTGAGACCGAGTATCTACTCAGCGCTGTCCCCCTCGGTGGCTATGTGAAGATGGTGGGCGAAGAAATCGGGGAACCGGTGGATCCGGCAGTCGAGCAATTATCCTTCTCGCACAAGCCGGTCGGCAAGCGGTTTTTTATCGTCTTTGCTGGACCGTTCTCCAACATTGTCTGGGCGTTCCTCATCTTTAGCCTCACCTTCTTCAGTTTTGGCGTGACCGTACCTCTCGATATCGCCAAGATCGGCGGGGTGGTGCCGAATCTGCCCGCGCAAAAAGCCGGGCTACAGCCGGGCGATGAGATCCTCAGTGTTACGGGCACACCGGTGAAGACCTGGGAAGAACTCGCCGAGAAGATTCAACAGAGTCAGGGACAACCCGTACAACTAACCGTCAAAAAGAGCGATGGCCAAACGCAGGAAGTCACCGCCACTCCCGAGTTGCGTGGCGCGCAACCAGGGGGGAACGGGCAGCCGAGCTATGTGATTGGCATCGAGCGCGCTTTTCAAACGCAGCCAGTATCTCTCGGCCAGGCAATCAAAATCGGCGCTGAACAAACTTGGCTGTGGACAAAGCTCATCTTGCAGAGCTTAGTGATGCTGGTCAAAGGTCAAGTGTCAGCCAAAGAACTGGGCGGACCGATTCTCATTGCCCAAGTCGCGGGGCAACAGGCACGTTTGGGACTCGATTATCTCCTCCGTTTCGCCGCCGTGATTAATGTCAACCTGGCTGTGTTCAATCTTTTACCCATTCCTGTCCTTGATGGCGGGCATCTGTTATTTTTCCTGATCGAATTCTTGCTCGGGCGTCCGCTCAGTGTCCGCTCGCGAGAAATGGCCTGGCGGGTCGGATTCTTCGTCATCGCCACCCTGATCGTGCTGGTCTTCTACAATGACATCGCCCGTTTGGTGGGATGACGTGGCCATGACTGGTCACCCTTCGACAGGCTCAGGGTGATCGGCAGTAACCGTTCGTGCTGAGCTTGTCGAAGCATGAACGGGCCTCTCTCACGAACAAGCTATGCTCGTCCTTGGCATCGATACCGCTACCAGAATTGCCAGCGTCGGCTTGGTGCGTGACGGGGAACAACTGGACGAAGAATCGTGCCTGGCGCAGTCCAACCACACTGAAACCCTTCTTCCGCTGATTGCTCGGCTCCTGGCTCGCTCGCAGGTCTCTCTCAGTGAGGTGCAGGGGATTGGCGTCTCTATTGGTCCCGGTTCTTTCACCGGGCTGCGTATTGCCTTGAGTGCCGTTAAAGGTTTTGCCTACGCCTTAGGACAACGAGTAGTGGCCGTACCAACCCTCGAAGCGCTGGCGCATACCGTCAGCGACTGGCAAGGACACATCTGCCCTATTCTCGATGCCCGCAAAGGCGAGGTATACGCTGCGCTCTTCCGGCGCGAGCCGCAGGGTTCCCTACAAAGACTAACGCTTGACCAAGTATGCACACCACACGCGCTCTTGGACCGCCTTACTGCTCCTTGCTTTTTTCTTGGGGATGCCGTCGAACGCTACGGGGATCTCATTGTCGAGCGCTGTGGACCTGAAGCGCGACTCTTGCTTTTTGTGACGCATCATCCGCGCGGAACCACGGTCGCCCAGCTCGCCTGGGAACGGCTACACCGCGGAGAGTTTGACGACCTCAGCACTCTGGTGCCGAGCTATGTCCGGAGGCCAGAAGCGGAATTCAAGCGCGCGACTTAAGCAGTCTCTTTCCTGCCATTCCCGCTGTGCCCTAGACAGGCTGGGTGAATTTTGGCATCTTTCCCCCGGGTTCCAATACCATAGCAGAGTTCTGTAGCTGGCTTAGGCGTCCAGCAGTGTTTCTTCATATATTTCCGCCTGACTGTCTGGAGAGAGAAGCATGGCTCGAAAGAAGATTGCTCTTATCGGCGCTGGGAATATCGGTGGTACGCTCGCTCATCTTTGTGCTCTGAAAGGGCTGGGTGATGTGGTCCTGTATGATGTCATCGACGGTTTGCCTCAGGGCAAGGCTCTTGATCTGCTCGAGGCCGGACCAATTGAAGGGTATGACGTGAACATTATCGGGACCATGAGTTACGCTGATATCCAAGGTGCTGATGTGTGTATCGTCACCGCGGGTCTGGCGCGTAAGCCGGGGATGAGCCGTGATGATCTCCTCGGCATTAACTGCAAAATCATGCGGCAGGTTTCTGAGAACATCGCTCAGTATGCCCCCAACGCCTTTGTCATCGTTATTACGAATCCGCTCGACGCCATGGTCACCCTCACCAAACGTGTCACCGGGTTTGCCAAAAACAAAGTCGTCGGTCAAGCTGGAGTTCTCGACTCTTCCCGTTACCGCACGTTCATCGCACAGGAGCTGAAGGTCTCGGTGAGGAACGTTACGGCTATGGTCCTGGGTGGGCATGGCGATGACATGGTGCCGGTGCGCAGTTACTGCCAGGTGGCTGGTATGCCGATCGAACGGCTGATTACGGCACAGCGGCTTGAGGAGATCGAAAACCGCACGCGCCAAGCTGGCGGTGAGATCGTCGCGCTGCTCAAGACTGGCTCGGCGTTTTACTCTCCCGCGTCAGCGGCGATTCAGATGGCTGAAGCCTACCTGTACGACAAGAAACAAATCCTCCCTTGTGCGGCGTATCTGGAAGGCGAATACGGCATCAACGGCGTGTATTTTGGCGTACCCGTCCAGGTGGGCGCCGGCGGAGTTGAGCGCGTGATTGAACTAACTTTAAGTGAAAAAGAAAAGCAAGAGATGCAAGTGTCCGTCAGTCATGTGCAAGAGCTGGTTGCCGCAATGGATAAAGTCCTGGCAGCGAGCGCCTAGGTTCTCACGAGTTGATTGCCGTCTGTATTACTGATGCTAATAACAATCTTTCCGTTATTTCACCGGAGTTAGGCTTGAGTGAATCTCACGGGAGTGATTAGTTAAGGGCCTAAACGTAAAACCGAAAGCAGAAGCAGCAGCCCGACGAAGATCTCATTACTGGTTTTACGTTTCCAACGAGGCAGTGAGGGAAAATTCATGCGCACCATAGACGCGCAACACATCACCGAGACGATCGTGCGACTCTGCATGGAAGCCAATTACAACCTGGGCGATGATATGCTGGCGGCTTTTGATAAAGCCCTGACCACCGAGCGTTCAGCCGCTGGCCGTGGCGTGCTGGAGATGTTCAAGGAAAACGCCCAGATCGCTCGCACCCAACGCCTCCCCTACTGCCAGGATACCGGCTTTGTCATCTGCTTTGTCGATATCGGCCAAGACGTACACATCACCGGCGGACTGCTAGAGGATGCGGTGAATGAAGGGGTGCGGCGCGGATATAAAGAAGGCTATCTGCGCGCCTCGATTGTCGCTGATCCGTTTAATCGCAAGAACACCGGTGATAATACGCCGGCGGTGGTCCACACGCAGATTGTCCCTGGCGATAAGCTGACGCTCATGGTGATGGCGAAAGGCGGCGGCTGCGAAAACCGTAGCAAGTACAAGATGTGTACACCAGCCGAAGGCGTTGAAGGGGCAAAGAACTTCGTAATCGAGTGCATCCGCACGGCGGGGCCTGACGCCTGTCCACCGCTGATCGCTGGAGTTGGTATCGGTGGCACCTTTGAGCGGGCGGCGCTGCTCTCCAAGCGCGCTTTGTTTCGCGGTATTGGCGAACCGAACCCGAAACCCGACTTACAGGAACTTGAGCGAGAACTGCTGGAGAAAGCCAACAAGCTGGGTATTGGCCCCCAGGGCTACGGTGGCGATACGACGGCGTTCGCTATCCACGTGAATACCTATCCCTGCCATATCACCAGCCTGCCGGTGGCGGTGACTATCGAATGTCATGCGCACCGCCATAAGGAAGCCGTGCTTTAACGGAGAACTCAGAATGGCAGGAGAAGAAATTCGTCAGCTGACTACCCCACTCGCGGATGCCGATCTCGTGAGCCTGCGCGCAGGTGACCGCGTGCGCCTCTCGGGGGTGTTGCTCACGGGCCGCGATGCGGCCCACCAACGCTTGATTGCTTTGCTCGATGCCGGTCAGTCTCTGCCCATCGACGTCCGCGGACAGGTGATCTACTATGTTGGCCCTTCGCCTCCGCGCCCGGGGATGGTTATCGGTTCGGCCGGACCCACCACTGGTGGGCGCATGGATTCTTACGCCCCTAAGCTCATGGCTTTAGGCCTGAAAGGCATGATTGGTAAAGGTGCCCGTTCACTGCCGGTGCGCGAGGCGATGCAAAAGCACAAATGCGTCTATTTTGGCGCGGTAGGCGGTGCCGGCGCGCTCCTCTCTAAATACATTAAAAGCGCCGAAATCATCGCTTATGAAGATCTCGGCACCGAAGCGATTCGTCGTCTGGTGGTCGAAGATTTCCCCGTGATCGTCATTGATGATACACACGGCAATGATCTTTACGAAGAAGGTCGTAAGCAGTACGCCCAGGAATAAAGCTCGTAGAGAAGAGGGACAATCGCCATGAGTGAACAGGTAGCTACGGTACCAACAACCAGAGCCAGAGGGCTTTACCAGCAAGTCGCGACGCTGCGCAAGGATGCCTGGTGGGTCGAGCCGGCGCTGACGGTAACGATGCTGACAACGTTCATCGTCTACACTACTTGGGCGGCCCTGGTGAACGTACACTACTTCGTTGATCCCTATCTCTCTCCCTTTTATTCACCCTGTCTGAGTACCAACTGCGCCCACCCGACGTTTGCCCTGTTCAATTGGCCACTGTCTCCGGCCATGCTGATTCTGTGGGCGCCGGCGGGATTCCGCCTCACCTGTTATTACTATCGCAAGGCGTACTACCGCTCCTTCTGGCTCTCGCCGCCGGCCTGTGCGGTTCGTGATGGACACAAGGTGTACAGTGGCGAAACCCGCTTCCCCCTGCTCTTCCAAAATCTGCATCGCTACTTCTTCTACTTCGCGACGATTGTGGTTTTGTTTCTTTGGTGGGATGCCTTGAAGGCCTTCCGCTTCCCGGTTCCGGGCAGCCACGCCTACACTTTTGGTATGGGCGTTGGCACCCTGGTGCTGCTGGCGAATGCGGCGCTGCTCTCACTCTACTCTTTCTCTTGTCACTCCTGCCGTCACCTGTGCGGCGGCGGTCTCGATGTCCTCTCCCGCTCGCCGGGGCGACTGAAGCTGTGGCAGAAGGTCAGCCGCTTAAACGAGAATCATATGTTGTTTGCCTGGATTAGCCTTATCGGAGTGATGATTACAGACCTGTACGTGCGGTTGCTCTCGATGGGGTATATTACCGACTTGAGGTTTTTTTAATATGGCTGCCGATAAATACGAGACTCACGAGTACGATGTCGTCGTGATCGGCGCTGGCGGTGCCGGTCTCCGCGCCGCAATCGAAGCGTCAGCTCAAGGGGTCAAGACCGCGCTGATCTGTAAGTCCCTCTTAGGCAAAGCTCACACCGTCATGGCCGAAGGCGGCATCGCCGCGGCTCTGGGAAATGTCTATTCTGAGGACAACTGGCAAGTTCACTTCCGCGACACCATGCGTGGCGGCAAGATGCTCAACAACTGGCGCATGGCCCAGTTGCATGCTCAGGAAGCGCCGGATCGGGTACTCGAGTTGGAAGAATGGGGAGCGTTGTTTGATCGCACCCCGGATGGCCGTATTCTCCAACGCGACTTTGGCGGTCATCGCTACGCGCGCTTGGCACACGTCGGCGACCGCACCGGCTTGGAAATGATTCGTACATTGCAACAGCACGCAGTACACAAGGGTATCGATGTGTACATGGAGTGCAATATTCAGCGTCTGCTGATTGATGGCGGTCGCATCTGCGGTGCCTTTGGCTACTGGCGCGAGAGCGGCAGGTTTGTCCTGTTCAAGACCAAGGCGGTGGTGGTAGCAACTGGTGGGGGGGGCAAAGCCTGGAAATTTACCTCCAATTCGTGGGAGTACACCGGCGACGGTATCACCTTGGCCACAGATGTAGGTGCCGACCTCATCGACATAGAGATGGTTCAGTTCCACCCCACCGGTATGGTCTGGCCTCCCAGCGTGCGCGGTATCTTAGTCACGGAAGGTGTGCGGGGCGATGGCGGTACCCTCAAGAACTCTGAGGGTAAGCGTTTCATGTTCAATTATATTCCTGACTTTTTTAAAGCTGAGACCGCTGACAGTGAGAAAGAAGCGGACGCCTGGTACGAAGACAAAAAGAATCGCCGCACCCCTGATCTTCTCCCGCGCGACGAGGTCGCGCGCGCCATTAACTCTGAGGTGAAGGCCGGTCGGGGCAGCCCGCACGGCGGCGTATTGCTCGATATCGCGTCGCGACGGAGCCCTGATTACATTAAGAAACGCCTCCCATCCATGTACCATCAGTTCAAGGAACTGGCCGACGTAGACATCACTAAGGAAGCGATGGAAGTCGGCCCCACCTGTCACTACTTCATGGGTGGGGTGCGGGTGAACGCTGATACTGCTGCTTCGACCGTACCTGGTCTCTTTGCTGCGGGTGAGGTCGCAGCCGGTTTACACGGCGCCAACCGCTTAGGAGGAAACTCACTGTCAGATCTAGTGGTCTTCGGTCGTCGTGCCGGCCTTTCTGCTGCCGAGTATGCCAAGGCCTCCGCAGGAAAGTTGACCATCGACCTGGGACAGGTTGAGGAGGTCGCCAACACTCTCCTCGCCCCGTTTAACAACAACGGCGGTGAGAACCCCTATACGATCCATGCGAATCTGCAGGACTGCATGCAAAATCTCGTGGGCATCATTCGTACGGAGAAAGAGCTGCGGCAGGCCCTGGAAGAGATTGAGAAGTTGAAACAACGACTGAAGCGAGTCAGCGTTGAAGGCCATCGGCAGTACAATCCCGGCTGGCACTTGGCCCTAGACCTGCACTCGCTGCTCTCAGTGTCTGAAGCGGTCACATTGGCAGCCATCGAGCGCAAGGAGAGTCGTGGCGGTCATACACGCGAGGACTATCCCGACCCCGATCCGAAGTTTGGCAAGGTGAATATTGTGATCCGAAAAAAGAACGCGGAGTGGAGCCTGGCTCAGGAGCCGCTCTCAGAGATGCCCGATGACCTCAAAGTGCTTTTCGAGGAGAAAAAATAATGGCGGCTACCGATGTGACAATGCGGGTCTGGCGTGGCGACGCCGCGGGCGGCGAATTCAAAGAGTATCGCGTTCCTGCACAGGAGGGGATGGTGGTCTTGGATGTCGTCCATACCATCCAAGCGACCCAGGCTCCCGACCTGGCTGTGCGCTGGAACTGTAAAGCCGGCAAGTGCGGTTCCTGCAGCGCCGAAATTAATGGCAAGCCGCGGCTCATGTGTATGACGCGCATGAATACGTTCCAACCGGGAGAGCCTATTACCATTGCGCCGGTGAAGACGTTTCCGCTGATCAAGGATCTGGTGACGGATGTCTCATTCAACTATGAGAAGGCCAAAGCCATACCACCGCTAAAACTCAAGCCCAAAGAAGCGGACGGTACTCGCCGGATGTTTCAAGAAGATGTTGATCGCGTGCAGGAATTCCATAAATGCATCGAGTGCTTCCTGTGCCAGAATGTCTGTCATGTAATCCGCGATCATGAGGAAAACAAGCAGTGGTTCGCCGGCCCGCGTCTCTTTGTGCGCTTAGCCTCATTGGAAATGCACCCGCTCGACATTGCCGACCGCAGCGAGTTCATTAAGGATCACGCCGGTCTGGGGTTCTGTAATATCACTAAATGTTGCACCGAAGTGTGCCCGGAGAACATCCACATTACGGATAACGCCATCATCCCGCTCAAAGAGCGCGTCGTCGATGAATACTTTGATCCGGTGATGTGGCTCCTGCGCAAACTGAAAAAATAGCAGGCTGAGAGCTAATCTATGAACATCCACGAATACCAAGCGAAAGAGATTCTCCGGAAATACGGCGTGGCGGTGCTAAAGGGTAAGGTCGCTACCACACCGGAAGAAGCCGAGGCCGCCGCGAAAGAACTGGGCGGTGGTCTGTGCGTCGTCAAAGCGCAGATCCACGCCGGTGGTCGTGGCAAGGCTGGTGGGGTAAAACTGGCCAAGGACCCTCAGGCTGCACGCGAGATTGCGGCGGCTCTGCTCGGCAAAAAATTGGTCACCCATCAGACTGGTCCTGAAGGCAAAGAAGTACAGAAAGTCTTTGTCGAGCAAGGCTGCGACATTGCTAAAGAGTATTATCTCGGTATGGTCATTGACCGAGCGACCTCGCGCGTGACGATGATGGCCAGTTCCGAAGGCGGAGTAGAAATCGAAGAAGTCGCCGCCCGTGCGCCCGAGAAGATCCTCCGCGCCACGATTGACCCGGCCGTGGGCTTCGTCGATTTCCAAGGCCGCAAACTTGCGTATGGCCTCGGCCTGCCGAAAGACTCGATTAACAAGGCGGTAGGATTCATGCGCGCGCTGTCCCGCGCGTTTAGCGACAGCGACGCCTCCCTGGTCGAGATCAACCCTTTGGTCTTGACGAAATCTGGAGATCTCATCGCTTTAGACGCCAAGATGGGGTTCGATGACAACGCGCTCTTCCGTCATGCCGACATCCGTGAGATGCGCGATGT
>JACQEL010000021.1 GCA_016200595.1 Deltaproteobacteria bacterium | reverse complement strand
GGTGTGCGTCCGGTAAGGAGGGCGTATGGAACGCAAACTAACCGCGATCTTCAGTGCCGATGTGCAAGGATATAGTCGCCTCATGGGGGAGGATGAAGAGGCGACCATTCGGACACTCACGGCGTACCGAGAGATCATGACCTCTCATATCCAGCAGCATCGCGGCAGGGTCGTGGACTCGCCCGGGGATAATCTCCTGGCCGAGTTTGCCAGCGCGGTGGATGCGGTGCAGGCAGCAGTAGCCATTCAGAAGGAGCTGAAGACGCGTAATGAGGCTCTCCCACCGAATCGGCGGATGGCCTACCGCCTTGGCATCAATGTCGGGGATGTCGTAGTGGAAGGCGAGCGGATTTATGGGGACGGGGTGAATATTGCGGCCCGGGTGGAGAGTTTAGCCGACGGCGGTGGCATCTGCATTTCCGGGACCGCCTATGATCAAATCGAAAATAAGCTCGCTTTGGGTTATGAGTATATCGGTGAGCAGACGGTCAAGAATATTGCGAAGCCGGTACGAGCGTATAAAGTACACCTCGACCCGAGCACGGCCACAGCTTCGACCGTGAGGACGGCATTCCCAACCCCGAGTCCTGTCGAAAAGAAAGGTGCCCCACGTCGCCGGTCAAGTGTTGCTCTGGCAGTTGTAGGATTGTTGGTAGTAGGAGCAGGAGTAGCGGTACTCAGAAACATCTATCAACGACCATCGTTGCCTCCAGCGACGACTCCCTCTGAGGAAGCATCCGTTTTGCCGCTACCCGACTCACCGTCGGTGGCCGTCTTGCCTTTTACCAACATGAGCGCTGACCCTGAGCAGGAATATTTTAGTGATGGGATGACCGATGACCTCATCACAGACCTCTCCCGGCTCTCGGGCCTCTTGGTGATCGCTCGCCACTCGGTTTTTGCCTATAAAGGCAAAACCGTGAACATGAAGGAAGTCAGTCGGGAGTTAGGGGTGCGGTATGTGCTGGAGGGCAGTGTCCGCCGAGCTGGCGCTCAAGTGCGGATCAATGCCCAGTTAATCGATGCCACCTCAGGTTACCATTTATGGGCGGAGCGCTATGACCGGGACCTTAAGGACATCTTCGCACTGCAAGATGAGATCATGCAAAGGATCGTGCACGCTTTGAAGATCAAGTTGACCAAGGAAGAGCAAGAGCGGTTTCGGCTCGCCCCCACCGAGAATCTGGAAGCCTATGACGACTTCTTACGCGGGTGGGAGTACTTTTGGCATCTCGCGCAAAAGGAGATGGCCCAAGCCCGGCAAGTGCTTGAGAAGGCCGTCCAGCTCGACCCGAAGTACGCTGGGGCACATGCACTCTTGAGCACGGCCTACCTAAATGAGTTTATCAACCAATGGGACCCGCGCCCCCAAACGTTAGAGCGGTCCTTTGAGCTGGCGCAAAAGGCCGTAGCTCTGGATGACTCCCTGGCTTTGGCCCACCACGCATTGGGTGTAGTTTATCCATGGAAGAAACAGCCAGATCAGGCCATCGCTGAGTTAGAGCGAGCCATCGCGCTCGATCCTAACTATGCCAATGCTTATGCGATGCTGGCGGATACGCTGAACTGGGTGGGGAGGCCGGAAGAGGCCATTGGGTTGATGAAGAAGGCAATGCGCCTTAACCCCCATTATCAGCAGTATCAGTCCTGGTACACCTACGCTCTAGGCAACAGTTATCGGTTAGCCGGGCAGAATGAGGAGGCAATAACAACCCTGAAGAGATCCCTCATCTACAACCCTAGTTGGTGGCCGAGTTATATCTTCTTAGCCGTCATCTATAGTGAGCAAGGCCAGGAGGAAGAGGCCCGAGCGGCAGCGGCAGAAGTTTTGCGCATCAATCCTAGTTTCTCACTGGAGCTAGGGCGGCAGACTTGGCCGTATAAAGACCCGGCCCAATTGGAGCGAGACATGGCAGCTCTGCGCAAGGCAGGACTAAAGTAAGGAAGGTAGGGTAGGTAAAAGCGCAGCGTTATCTATCACTGAGAGTGAGACCCCTAACAATCCGCGCCACCGCATCGCTGCCCTATTGCGGTTTGGAATAAACCTGAAAGGGCGCGTGTGGGCCGCTCGCGGTGCGCGGAGGCGTTGAACTAAACCGCTGCGCGGTAGTTCATTGTGCCGTAACGATCTGTGATTTTCCCCACCTTCTTGTTGCCTGCCGTGGCCCTGGGGCTAGCCAAGGTGCCAGCTAATAAGCAATGACCTCCTAAAATTCCCTGGTCGTGGTCGCGTAGACCGTGGCCCAAAGGAGGTCAGTCATGGGTGAGTTACATGATCGGATGCAGCAGGACCTGATCCTGCACGGGATGTCCCCCCGAACCCAACAGTCGTATCTGGCGGCAGTACGGGGACTGGCCAAGTCCCATCATCAACGACCCGACACGCTCAGTGAGGCGCAAGTTCGGGGCTATGTTCGGTATCTGATTGAGGAGCGCCAGCTGGCGCGCAGTAGCGTGCGGGTGGCAGTCATGGGCTTACGCTTCTTCTACACCCAGACCTTGCACCGGGCATGGGCTAGTCTCCCTTTACCCAAGCGGACCAAGATCCTGCCCGAGGTGCTCAGCCGCGAGGAAGTCGCGCGGTTACTCGCCAGTACTACCACGGTGCGCGAGCGAGCGCTGCTGATGACGACCTATGGGGGTGGGCTGCGCGTCAGTGAAGTCGTACGGCTGCGGGTGAGCGCTAGCGACGCCGGACGGGAAATGCTGCGCAGCGAACAGGGCAAGGGGCGCAAGGATCGCTACACGCTGTTAGGGCCTCGCCTCTTGACCGAGTTACGCCACTACTGGCAGGTGTATCGCCCCACCCCGCCCTGGCTCTTCCCCCAGCGGGCCAAGCCAGTGCCAATGAACCCGGCGACAGCACAACGGATCTACTACGCGGCCAAGGAGCGCGCGGGCATTACCAAAGGGGGCGGCATTCACGCCCCGCGCCACGCCTTTACCACTCACTTGCTGGAAGCGGGGACGGACCTGCCGACTCTGCAACGCTTGTTGGGCCACGAGAGTGTCACGACCACCATGCCTTACGTGCACGTGGCCCGCAGTCACGTGGCGGCGCAAGGGTCCCCGCTGGAGAGCTTACCGGACGTCCTCTCCGCCAGGTAAGGCATGGTGCGGCGGTCGTCGCCCCCGATCGCGACTGGCACCGCAGCCCATCAGTCCCCGCCGCCCTTTGAGGGGGCTGACATCGTGCGGGAATACGGTGTGGCCTTTCGCGCCACCCACCGTGTCTCGCAGGAGCAAGCACGGGTGCTGCGGGCGATTGCGCAGTGTCGCACGGCTGCTTTAGGCGGCCATGTCGAAGTCTGTGAGAAGTGGGGGACGGAACGCCTCGGTTACGACTCGTGTCGCAATCGCCACTGCCCCAAGTGTCAAGGCAGCGCCCGGGCCAAATGGCTGGCAGCTGAGCAGGCGTTGCTGCTGCCGATTCCCTACTTCCACGGCGTCTTCACGTTACCGCATCGGCTCAATCCCCTGATTCGGGTCAATCAACGCCTCCTCTATGACTTGTTGTTCCAGACGGCCGCCCAGACCCTCCAGGCGTTTGCCCGGGACCCCGAACATTTAGGGGCAGAACTCGGTATCACCGCGGTCCTCCACACGTGGGGCCAGACGCTCACCGAGCATGTCCATGTCCACTGCATCGTCACGGGGGGCGGGTTGAGTCCCGACGGTACACAGTGGCGCGCCGGGCGGCGGCGCTTTCTGTTTGCCGTTCAGGCACTCGGGCACGTCTTCCGGGGGAAGTACGTCGCAGGGCTGGAACGGTTGCGGACGCAGCACCGGCTCACCTTTACGGGCGAGAGTGCCCTGCTGACCGAGGACACCGCCTGGACAGCGTTCCGTCATCACCTCTACGCCAACCCCTGGCTCGTCTACGCCAAACCGCCCTGGGGTAGCCCCACGCAAGTTCTGAAGTATCTCAGCCGCTACACCCATCGGGTGGCCATCGCCAATTCTCGCCTCGTCTTCGTCGGCAACGGTGTCGTGCGCTTTCGCTCCAAAGACTACGCCGCAGAGAGCACCACCAAAGTCATGGAGTTGCGGGCCGAGGAGTTCTTACGGCGCTTCCTCCTCCATGTCGTCCCCCCGCACTTCGTCCGCATCCGTCACTTTGGCTTACTCGCCAATCGCACACGGCAGGAGAAGCTCGCCCGCTGTCGCCAACTCCTAGCCGTCACCGCCGCGGCGGCGACGGCCCTCCTGCCCACCCAGAACGGAGAAACACCGGGCGCGGCGGAAGTCGCCCCGGTCCGGTGTCCCACTTGCGGGGGAGGCCCCATGCGCCGCATCGCCGTCTTGGCTCCCCAACCAGGTATCCCTCCATGACCAGCCACGACCGCTGCCCGTCAGGTTGCGTTCCCCCCTCACCACCCGTGCCTCCCCCCACGGAGCGGTTCGCTCCCCTCTGCTCACTCGCGGCTCCCCAGCTGTTCCCGGCCCCGCGCCCAGTCCGGCTGCCCGCCGCTCGTGCCACGGGAACCCTGCCCCACTGTGCCGTGCGACTGCGGGACGGACTCTGCCGCAACCTCGCAACGATTGGCAGCTCTCCCCAAACTCGCTAGAATCCCCATAGCGCCCGCGGGGGCGAGGGCAACGGTTCCGTTCAACCGGATTTATCCGCCCCGCGGCGAGGGGCGTCTGAGAGGGAACGCCACGCTCCAAGGCGCCGCAGGACGGATTAAATCCTTTACGTTAGGTGGCTACGCCCTATGCCGTACGTGACAAAGTCTGCCTGATCAGAAGGAGAAGCCATGGCTACAATGAACCACCGGATCATCAACACGAACGGCCTTAACATGCACATCGCTGAGCAAGGCCAGGGACCACTGGTCATCCTATGCCACGGATTCCCCGAGCTGTGGTACTCATGGCGACACCAATTGCCCGCATTGGCGGAGGCAGGGTACCACGTGGTTGCTCCAGACCAGCGCGGCTACGGGCAAACTGATCGGCCCGACGCCATCGAAGCGTATAACCTCTTGCAATTAACGGGAGATATGGTGGGGCTCGTCACCGCCTTGGGCGAGGAGCATGCAGTCATCATCGGCCACGACTGGGGCGCTCCGGTTGCCTGGTCTTGTGCGTTGTTGCGGCCGGACCTCTTTCATGCGATCGGCCTGCTGAGTGTTCCCTACCGCCCGAGATCGGATATCCGCCCCACCGAGACCATGACGCTCATCGCGGGCGAGCAGCAATTTTATCAACAATACTTTCAGGAACCCGGGAAGGCCGAGGCCGAGTTCGAGGCCGATGTGCGGACCAGCATGCTCAAGTTCCTCTACGCTCTGTCTGGGGACCCACCGCCGGAGAAGCGCTGGCGGTTCGTGTTCGGGAAGACTGAGAAATGCCTCGACAGCGCCACTATGCCCGAGACGCTTCCCGCCTGGTTGACCGAACAGGACCTCGAGGTCTTCACCAAGGAATTTGAGCGAACCGGGTTCCGCGGGGGGCTGAACTGGTACCGGAATATCGACAGAAGCTGGGAATTGACGCCGTTTCTGAGCGGAGCGAAGCTTCGGCAACCGTCTCTTTTCGTGGCGGGAGAGGAGGATGTGGTAATTACCATGGCTCGACAGGCCTTCGATAACGATAACATAGAAGACGCGATGCCCAAGCTGAGGAAAAAGGTGCTGTTGCCCAGGGCGGGACACTGGATTCAGCAGGAGCGTCCGACTGAGGTCAACGAGTTGCTCATTGAGTTTTTGGCTGGCCTGGCCACCTAACAAACGCATTGCACTGGACCACGGCCCGCTTACGGTTCGGAATGAACACGAAGGGTTTTGATTGGGCCGTGGCCAGTGATCGCGAGGGTTAGAGGTCAAGAGATTCTGCTAAACCGAAGTGCATGACATTGGTACACTTCAGCACGGACTGTGCGCTCGCTTCCATCCGGCCATGAATTGGCCGGGTTACACCCTACGGGTTACACCCTAACGCGGGCTGAAGCCCGTTTTTGGCCCCCTCCAGGGGTGTTGTGCCATAGCCCAGCCATTGACCGCCGGGCAGAGAACCAAGAACACGGAGTTACGCAGTGTTCCAATCTCATGAAGTCTGGTTTAGAAATTCTACTGTAAGCGACTCAGCTTTGAGGAGTTGGTAGGGTACAGAAGGAAAGGACAAGTATGAAAAAGCACGTTTGGTTGTTGCTCATGTTGTCTCTAGTTTTCTTACTGGCAAGGGATACTGGCCAAGCGCGTGCAGCTCGCGCTTCCCTGACGGTCGCCCCGTACTTCACTAACTCAATGGTCTTGCAACAAGGACGGGCGGTTCCTGTCTGGGGCACGGCGACTGCAGGCAGCACTATTACCGTGAGCTTTCAGAATCCACTCACAAGTCAGGCTATGAAGACCACGCCCGCCGCTTCTGGCAAGTGGATGCTCAGCCTCAACGCCTTGGCGGCCAGCAGTCTTCCTGGCACCTTGACAGTGAATGAGGGCAGTACGAGCCTCCGCTTCACCGACGTCGTGGTCGGCGATGTGTGGGTGTTGAGCGGCCAATCGAACATCAATGTTATGCTCAAGGATTGTGACGGTGGTGCCCTGGCGATTCAAACTTCAGGCGACTATTCCAACATCCGATTGTATCTGGTTCCGCAGACTGGCCCCCTGACGGAGAAATGGAAGCCGAGCAATTCAACGAATACGCCCACTTGGTCAGGCGTTGGGTTCTTCTTCGCCCGCGCGTTCCACAACCTGCTGCTCGATCATCAATTGAGCACTATTCCCCTTGGCCTGATTCAAGTGGCCAAGAACGGCACCCCGATCTCAGACTGGACCACCTATGGTGGCAGCAACAATGGCAGACTGTATACCGAGAAGATCAAACCCCTCCAACCGTTCGCCATCCGAGGTGTCATCTGGTACCAAGGCGAAGATGATGGCAGCAAGGAAAGCACGGCGCTACGGTATTACGATATGCTGCCCGGCTTGATCGCGAACTGGCGCGCCGATTGGGGGCAGGGGGAATTCCCCTTTGACTATGTGCAACTAGCCCTCATTACCAACAGGCCCACCTGGGCTATTCTCCGCGACGCCCAGGTGTCAACGCTCGATGTGACGAATAAGACGGCCATGGCATGCATCATTGATGTGCCGACGATTCCGACAAGCGAAATTCATCCCAAGGACAAGGAGCCTGTGGGTGAACGTTTGGCGCTGGCCGCGCTGGTTCAGGCCCATCCTGAACTAAACAACGTGGTCTATTCAGGGCCGATCCGCAACGTGAGTCAGTCCGTTATCTCAGGCAGTGCCATCGTGGTGAAATTCGATTTTCCGGATGCTGGTCTTGTGACGGACGACGGTTTAGATCCCGGTCCATTCATGATTGCTGGCGCCGACGGCATCTATTACCCTGCAACAGCGACAATCTCAGTCCCTGGAGACAGTGTTGTGGTCTCCAATCCGTCGGCCGTACCGAACCCCACCGTCGTACGGTACTGCTGGGGCTCGTATCCGCTGTGTAATCTCTTTAACGACAACTGCGGATCTGCTTGAACCGAAAGGCTGCATTTGGGCGGCGGCAGGTGAGCGGCAGCGTTAGCCATCATCCCTTTCTCAATGACTCAACTGAGGTTTCACGGAAAAAGAGGATTCCTCCCATGCCTACCGAGAATGTCGAACGCAAGTTAGTGGCGATCCTCAGCGCTGATGTCAAAGGCTACAGCCGCCTTATGGGCGAGGATGAGGTCGGCACGCTGCGGAGGCTGACCGCGTATCGTGAGGTCACGGATGCGTTGATTCAGCAACATCGAGGCCGGATCGTCGGCACGGCGGGCGATAGCATTCTGGCGGAGTTTGCCAGCGCGGTCGACGCCGTGCAATGCGCGGTAGACATTCAACAAGCACTCAAGACCAAAAACGCCGATCTTCCTTCAGCGCGGCGCATGGAATTTCGCATTGGCATCAACGTGGGCGATGTCATCGTCGAAGGGTCACAAATCTATGGCGATGGGGTCAATATCGCCGCTCGCTTGGAAGCTCTGGCTGAAGGCGGGGGGATCTGTATTTCCGGGACTGTGTACGATCAGACCGAGAACAAGTTGGCGCTCGGCTATGAGTACCTGGGGGAGCAGACGGTCAAGAATATTGCCAAGCCGGTGCGCGTGTATCGAGTAGTGCTGGAAGAGTCGTCAAGTCGTCAAGTCACGAGTCAACAAGAGCGTAACGCAAGTATTGCCCAGCGGGGCGTCACTTCAGGCAAAGAGGTTCCTTTCCCCCCGTTACCCGACAAACCTTCTATCGCTGTCCTCCCTTTTGTCAACATGAGCAGCGATCCAGAGCAGGAGTATTTCAGCGATGGCATAACCGAAGACCTTATCACGGACCTCTCTAAACTCTCCGGTCTGTTTGTCATCGCCCGCAACTCCGTCTTCACCTACAAAGGCACAGCGGTGAAGGTCGAACAAGTAGGCCGAGAGTTGGGAGTACAGTACGTGCTAGAAGGCAGTGTCCGCAAGGTTGGAGGTCGGGTGCGGATCACGGGGCAGTTGGTGGAGGCTCTCACCGGCCATCCCCTCTGGGCGGATCGGTATGACGGAGAGCTGCAGGACATTTTCGCGCTGCAAGATGCGGTCACGCAAAAGATAGTAACAGCGCTGAAAATCCAGCTGACACAGCAAGAACACGGACGGATGACGCGTCCTCCCACTACTAATCTGGAGGCGTATGATTCTTACTTGCGCGGGTCAGAGTACTATTGGCACCTCACAAAAGAGACCAATATCCAGGCGCGGCAGATGTTTGAGAAAGCCGTGGAGTTAGACCCCGCTTATGCGACTGCGTACGCATACTTGAGCGGCACGTACTTACGAGAGTGGAGTCGGTATTGGAATCAGGACCCCCAGACACTGGAGCGAGCCTTTGAGTTCGCGCAAAAAGCTGCGACGCTAGATTCTTCCCTGCCTGTAGCGCATACTTTCTTGGGTTGGGCTTATATGTATAAAGAGCAGCATGAACAGGCCATCGCCGCAGGCGCACAGGCTATTACCCTAGATCCCAACTATGCTGGCGGCTACGCATGGCTGGGGCACTTTCTCTGTTTTGCGGGAAGGCCGGAGGAAGCCGTTGCCTTGATTCAGCAGGCGATGCGTCTTGATCCGAATTATCCAGCCATCTATCTGTTCTTCTTAGGTCTTGCCTATCAGTTGACAAGACAATATGAAGAGGCAATTGATGCGCTGCAGAGATCCCTCATCGTTAACCCCAGCATGGGTGTCTCTCATCTCACACTGGCCATTATTTACAGTGAGTTGGATCGGGAGGAAGAGGCCCGAACTGAGATGTCGGAAGCTCTGAGGATTAGCCCCGATTATTCCTTAAAGGCTGATGAGCAAATCTGGCGTTTTTATGAACCGGCGCAATTAGAGCGCCGCCTTACTTCCCTGCGCAAAGTGGGGCTGAAGTGAGGAGGCCGCAACGCAAGCAAAAGGCAGGGAAAGAGAGTGGACAAAAGTACTGCGTTGTCTACTGTTCAGAACCGGGCGGGCTAACGAGGCGCGCCACCGCATCGCCGCCCGCCTGCGGTTCCTGCTGAAGCTGAAAGGACGCGGTGGGGCGGCTCGCGGTGCGCTGAGGCGTTAGCCTGCACAGGTCATCTCAGTAGGGTCACTTGGTTTCTGCTATCGTACAACGTAATCTGATTGAGGAAGAAAAGAGGTCAGATTATGCCTGAGCAGATCTCTTATAAATGGTATCCGATTGAGGATTATACCGATGACCCACAGACACTGAGCAAGACGGAGTTGGAACAACTTTCGTCTGTGTGGCTTGAGCAAAAACGAGCTCTCGAAGACACAGAAGGTTTGAAAACTTTTAATCAACGACTCCATCGTGAATGGGCAATTGAGACGGGGTTGCTAGAACGCATCTATACTTTGGATCGTGGAGTTACCCAAATTCTAATTGAGCGTGGTATTGATGCTTCATTGATTCCGCATCAGAGCACAGGGCAAGATCCGACTCGTATAGTCGCTATAATCAAAGATCATGAAGCAGCTCTTGAGGGCCTTTTTGCGTTCGTGAAAGGGGATCGGCGACTTTCTACATCTTACATCAAGGAGTTGCACGCTCTCCTCACTCGCAACCAGAAGACCACAACTGCGATCGATCAGTTTGGACGCTCGGTAGAGATTCCCCTCTTGCACGGAGATTATAAGAAACAACCGAACAATCCAAGACGTCCCGATGGTTCTCTGCATCAATACGGCCCTCCAGAGCAAGTTGCTTCTGAAATGGATCGTTTGATTGAAAGGCATCTTCGCCACGGGAATGTACCACCTGAGGTTGAAGCAGCATGGCTACATCACCGCTTCACCCAGATCCACCCATTCCAGGACGGTAACGGCCGTGTCGCGCGGTGTTTG
>JACQEL010000020.1 GCA_016200595.1 Deltaproteobacteria bacterium | reverse complement strand
CTCCAGGGACGGGTCGTTTGGTCACTTCCCACCTTGGGGCAACCAGGGCGCGCAGAGCAAGGGCTCTGCGCGCCCGTCACACACATTCGCTCTGATCAAAAAACCGGGAACTACAGCTAAGAAAGAGAGGGACAAGTTCATGGCTAGTATTGTCGAAGAGAAAGACGAAATCCGCGACTTGATTACGCGCTACTGCCTGTACATCGACTCCGGTCGTTACGATGAGTGGGTCGCCTGTTTCACCACTGATGGGGTGTTCGATAGCCCAATCCTGGGACGTTGGCAGGGCAAAGCCGCCTTACGGCAGTTCACCGAAAAATACCGCACCTGGACCGGGGCAGCCCAACCTCGCCACTGCATTATGAACGTGCTGATCAACGTCGAAGGAACGCACGCTTCCGGTGAATGCTACCTGCTCATGACCCACGCGGCGGAAGGCAAAACCGAGCTGATTATCTCGGGTCGCTACGAGGATCAAATGGAGAAAGTCGGCGGGAAATGGCTCTTTAAGGAACGCAAGGTCTGCCCTGACACGCGGCCGGCGGCGTGACCTGCCTCGGGTGCATAACAAATTCTAGCGGGTATGCGACCATCTGTGGTCGTGCTTCGACAGGCTCAGCACGAACGGTAGATTTCACAACAGATTCAAGCCCAACCCCGTTCGCCCTGAGCGTGTCGAAGGGGGAACGGCAGATGTACTGTGTTCTCTCACCTAAGTTGCCATCAAATGATATGCACCCCCTGCCCCATAGCGTGTTGTAGTCCTCGCGCTTGCATGTTAGTTTAATTTTATGCATCGGTTCCGCCGGGCCTCACTGTCTGTGTTCTTGTTCTTGACCGTCCTGCTCCACTGTTCGCAGACCTGCCTGGCCGCCGGTCATGCCCACGCCGCGGTCACTGTTCCCGTCTCCGCCGACCACGGCTCAGGGCACCTCCCGTGCCATTCTTCACCAGCCCCTTCGCGAGGGCTCCCTGAGCAATGTCCAGACTGTGGCGGCCATGTCTTTCTTAGGCCGGTTGCTTCTGAGGCGGTGACGTTGGCTGCCTCAGGATCTTCGGTCTCTCCTTTTTACTTGTTGACCCCACTGCGTCCTCTCTCCCGGCCGCAACTTTGCCCACCTACAGTGTGGCCGGCGATTGCAGCTCTTTCTCCTCCGCGCTACCTCACGTTCTCTAGTCTACGGCTCTAGCCTTTAACAAAACTGCTGAGCACCTGGCTTCCCGCTTGCGCGGGAATGACAAAATCCGTCGTGCCCGCGGAGGCGGGCACCCAGGACTTCCCCTCCACGGCTTATAGGCCGTTTTGTTAGGCGTTCTCAGGACCAGGAAGCAGTGACCACTCTTCTTGTCGCCGTTCGCCGCGCGAGCACCGAGAGAACAGAGCCCATCATCACCAGCAGGAGGCCACAGGCAAATGTACGGACAACGAAACTCTGAAAAGCGACCTGCACGAACAGTCAGCCGCCGCCGCTTCGTGCAAGGACTGGTCGCGGGCGGCGTGATAGCCGGGCTCGATCTTTGGCGCTGGCCGGCGTGGGTGCGCGGCGCTGACAACCAGCAGGAAATCCTGACGGGAAACCAGTTTGCACTCGTCGTCGAGCAGACCGCGATCAATTTTACCGGGTACCGCACGCACGCGACCACAGTCAACGGCTCCGTCCCGGGTCCGGTCTTGCGCTGGCGCGAAGGGGATACGGTGACTTTGTCGGTCACCAACCGCCTGTCGGAAATGACTTCCATTCACTGGCATGGCATCCGGACGCCGGCAAACATGGATGGCGTCCCGGGGCTGAGCTTTCCCGGCATTGCTCCCAATGAGACGTTCGTTTATCAGTTTCCGGTTCGCCAGAGCGGCACCTACTGGTATCACAGCCACAGCCACTTCCAGGAGCAAATCGGACACTACGGCCCGCTAATCATTGATCCTCTCGGCAAAGACCCCATCGAGTATGACCGCGAGTATGTCGTCATGCTCTCAGACTGGACTGACGAGCATCCGCAGACGGTCTTCAGCAACCTTAAGCAACAGAGCGACTACTACAACTTCCAGCAGCGCACGCTCGGTACTTTTTTCTCGGATGTGCGCAAAAACGGGCTGGGTGCGACGCTGTCGGAGCGGTGGATGTGGAACCGCATGAACATGAGCCCCACCGACATTTTGGATGTCAGCGGGGCAACTTATACCTATCTCCTCAACGGCCAACCGCCGGACGCCAACTGGACTGCGCTGTTTCGTCCAGGTGAGCGTGTCCGCCTGCGGTTCATCAACGGCTCGTCGATGAGCATTTTCGACGTTCGCATTCCCAACCTGCCGATGACGGTAGTGCAGGCAGACGGCAACGCGGTCGAGCCTGTCACCGTCGATGAGTTCCGCATCTCTGTGGCAGAGACGTATGACGTCATCGTCCAGCCCCAGGAGGAGTCCGCCTACACCATCTTTGCCCAGGCCGAAGATCGCACCGGCTATGCACGCGGCACGCTGGCCCCGAAAACAGGAATGACCGCTCCAGTTCCCCCTATGGATCCCCGCCCCCTCCGCACGATGGTCGATATGGGAATGGGCCATACGTCTGGGATGAACATGGAAAAACAGAGCATGAAGGCGGAAACGGCTACGGCAAGCCACGAGCATGGGATGGATATGGGTGACACGTCGAGCACGCATAAGAGTTCTATGCCCGAAATGCAGCTAGGAACTGAGACCGCTAATTCCTCTCCAGCGAAACTGCGGCTCAGCCCCGAGGTTGATAATATTGCTGAGATGCCGACTGAACGCCTCTCCACCGCCGGTGAGGGGTTTCCCCCCGAGCGGCGGGTGCTCGCCTACAGCGACCTGCGCGCCCGCTATCGCGGGACTGACCTTCGCCCGCCCAGCCGTGAGATCGAGCTGCATCTGACCGGCAACATGGAGCGCTTCATATGGACCTTCGACGGCAAACTATTCTCGGACGCCGAGCCCATCCGGCTCACGCTCGGCGAGCGCGTGCGGATCGTGCTGGTGAACGACTCAATGATGGAGCATCCCATTCATCTGCACGGTCTGTGGAGCGAACTGGAAAACGGCCACGGCGAGTTTCGGCCCTACAAACATACGGTCAATGTAAAGCCCGGCGAGCGTTTGAGTTATCTGGTCAGCGCCGATACGCCCGGTCATTGGGCGTTTCACTGCCATCTGCTGTACCACATGGAGGCCGGCATGTTTCGCACGGTGATCGTGTCATGAGCCGGACCGATACCGTGATAGCGCCCTCGCGCAGCCTCAGTCCCAGTGCGAAAGGCCTGGCCGCTTTCCTTCGCCTCATGGGAACTGCGGTACTGGTCGTCAGTTTGAGTGCTGGGCCGGCGCCGGCGCAATCGCCTCACCTTGGTCATCAGATGCAGGGTGGCTCGCCGACTATTTATGGTCAGCCAGGCTCGCCGATTCCCCTATCGCCGCCGCCTGCGGCAGCGACTGATAGCAGTCCCCACCCGGTCCCCCATAGCGGAGGAATGGCTGAGGATACGATGCTCATCTGGCACGTGCTGTTCAGTCAACTGGAAGGACGGACCAACGGCTCCGATACCGAATTGCGCTGGGACGGTGAGGGCTGGGTAGGCACGGATTACAACCGGCTGTGGTTCAAGTCCGAGGGGGTTCTCAATGAGCAAGGCCGGGTTGAGGATGGCATTCAGGAAGTGCTCTACGATCGTCCCATCTCATTTCTGCGTTACTTCGACTGGCAAGCCGGCCTCCGTTATGACTGGGATGCTTCACCAGGACGCCTATGGGGCGCGTTGGGCATCGAAGGATTGGCGCCTGGATTTTTTGATGTCGAAGCGACGTTCTATGTCAGAGACGCCGGCCACTTTGCTGGGCGAGTGAACGGCTCTTACGACCTGCTGCTGACTAATCGCCTGATCGCGCAACCCGAGATTGAACTGAACTTCTACAGCAAGGAAGATCCTGCCCGCGCCATTGGCACTGGCCTTGCGGAAATCGATACAGGGCTGCGCCTGCGCTACGAATTCAGCCGCAAGTTCGCTCCCTATATCGGTGTCGCGTACGACGGCAAGTTTGGTAAGACCGCCACCTTCGCGCGTCACGAAGGTGGAATCGTCAACGACGTGCGTTTCATTTTCGGCATCCGGGTCTGGTACTGAGCGATGCCATCCGCTGAAGCGAGCGGCCAACAGGTCGATGAGGCAGCCGAGTAAGGGATGGACTGACGCGGGGCGTGAGAGCGGGGGTGCTTGCGGGAGTGCTCTTAAGGGAATGCCGCACATCTGGTGAGGTTATCGGCACCAATGAAATCTGTG
>JACQEL010000418.1 GCA_016200595.1 Deltaproteobacteria bacterium | reverse complement strand
GCCAGAAGTGGCAAAGCGGGCGTTGACGGCAGCGGGTGCCTGAGCGTAAGAGGGGTGCCACCTAACCAAGCCACTGCAGTGCGATCCGTTTCCCTGAAACGACGGCCTGACAAGCCGTAGGGGATGGGAACAAAGAAAGGAGGTTCTTTGATAACTTCAACTCCGTGCCGGTGCAATTCCGGCCCCTCAGGTGTCGAGGTGACAGCCTATCCCCTTGGGTAGCGACTGACCATCAATCCCAAAAGCGGGGATAAATGGGGGTCACTCAGAATCTGACTGAGAATCCCCCCTAGCCGAGTGACCTAGGGAGAGGCAAACGAAGCCACGCCTGAATCGTCGTTAATTGGGAATAGCCTACGCAGATTATGGGCTATGGCCAAAAAGGCACGGATAGGGGCTGAGCGGCTTGCAGCCCGACTCAGGGACACCCCCACAGAAACCCGGCGAAGAGTGGCCTCCTACGGATCACGCCAAACGGAGCTGAGGAACGGAGTAACCCCGTGCCGTTCTCACCGCGGACCAAATCGCAGCGGTGAGCAGGGGTCCCCCCGCATACGGCCCGGTGGAGGGATGGCTCAAGAAGCAAACGTCTGGGGGAAAGCCCCAGGATAGGCTGACGTGAGCCCGATAGTCTGGAGAGTAAAGGGGCAAGTAGGAGCGAACACGCTATGAACACGGTTGACAACCAACCGCTGTATGGATGGAACACCCTCTGCTGGAAGAAGATCGAGCGGGTGGTGTTTAAGCTCCAAACGCGCAGTTACCGAGCCCAGCGTCGTGGCGATAGTAAACCCGTCCGGTCACTCCAACGACTCTTGATGAAGTCGCGGTCAGCCAAGCTGTTCGCCACACGTCGAGTGACGCAAGACAACCGGGGGAAGGCAACGGCGGGGGTGGACGGGGTGAAATCCTTAACCCCAGCCGAGAGACTGGACTTGGCCGCCACCCTGCCCCTCACCTCTCAGGCCGCCCCCGTACGTCGGGTGAGGATTCCCAAACCGGGAACGGAGGAGACAAGGCCGCTGGGTATCCCGCCCATCCAGGATCGGGCACGGCAAACAGTGGTCAAGTTGGCCTGAGAACCCCAATGGGAAGCCCGCTTCGAGCCTCACAGCTATGGTTTTCGACCGGGACGCTCTACGTGGGATGCGATTGGAGCCCTCTATGTCCTCATCAACCAGAAAGCCAAATGGGTGTTAGATGCCGACATCACGAAGTGCTTTGACCGCATCAACCATGACGCCTTACTCAGAAAACTCAATACCAGCCCACCCCTGCGCCGACAAATCCGGGCCTGGTTGAGAGCGGGGGTAATGGATCAAGGAGACTGGTTCCCGACTGAGGAGGGGACTCCCCAAGGCGGGCCACTCTCCCCCTTGTTGGCCAACATTGCCCTGCACGGCCTGGAGGAGCGCATCAAACGGGCGTTTCCCCGCCAGAGGAACCCTCCGGCGGGGAAACGCTACGCGGATGACCTGGTGGTCCTCCACCCGGACCGACAGACCGTAGAGCAAGGCCAGGCCATCCTCTCTGAGGAACTGAAAGGCATGGGGCTGGAACTGAAGCCGAGTAAAACGCGCATTGTCCATACGCTCCACGGCGACGGAGGAGCAGTGGGCTTCGACTTCCTGGGGTGCCACATCCGCCAGTATCCCGTACGCACCACCAGGCTCGGTTTCAAGACTATCCTCAAGCCCAGCCCGCAGTCGGTGCAGCGGCATCATCGCCGGATACGAGAAGTCATCGCACAGCACAAGACGGCCCGACAAGCGCACCTGATCCTGGCGCTGAACCCGGTCATCCGCGGCTGGAGCCGCTACTTCTCGACGGTTTGCAGTCACGAGACCTTCGGGACAACTGACCGCAAGCTTCTGAACCGATTACGGGCGTGGACCAAACGCCGGCATCCGACTACCTCACGGACAACGGCAGCGAGGAAGTATTGGCGGCGGGAAAAGGGCCAATGGCACTTCTCGCCCCCGAACAGCACGCTGAGGCTCCGCTTTCACAGTGAAACCCGGATCAAAAGGCACGTGAAAGTCCAGAGCCACCGCAGCCCGTATGACGGCGATTGGCGGTACTGGAGCGAACGACGGGGACGACACCCCGAGGTCTCAACCCGTATAGCGACCCTCCTCAAGAGACAACATGGGCGTTGTCCCCGGTGCGGACTCCACGACTGCGCCGGAGACGTGCTAGAAGTCGATCACCTCATCCCGATCGCCTTTGGGGGGAAGGATGGATACGACAACTGGCAACTCTTGCACGGACACTGCCACGATGGAAAAACGGCGGAAGACCGCCGCAGGTATGCATGACAAGCACCAGACTATTGAGGAGCCGTGTGAAGGGAAACTTTCATGCACGGTTTTGCAGCCGAGCCGGGGTGGCGACATCCCGGCTTAGGCAACCCTGACCGCCACCCGGTTGCGGGCCGGAAAGAACGTGAGAGGTCTCGTTCGGGTGGCGGCAGGTGAGCGGCGACGTTAGGAATCACGTATGCAAACCGTGGCTCGATTCGCATTCTTCGTCGACGGTTCCAATTTGCTTGGTTCTCTAAAGAAGCTAAGCGTCCAAGTCGACGACTACGGTGCTTTCTTCGGGTTTCTCTTTCGGGAAAGCGCCCAAGTGTGGCGATCCAGCTTTCTCGATCCCGCCGACGCAAGGGCACGCTTGACTCGCGTGCACTGGTACGAAGTTGGCTCAATGGATGAATGGGATTTAGGTGACCCAAATGCGGAGCGAAACTTGCGGGATGCGTTCGGGCGGGATGCTGAACTGAAACGAAGCTTTATGGCCCTCGTGGGACCACAGAACACGGGCCTTTCTCAACCTCAGCTTTTCGAGAAGGCATGGGCTGCTTGCTACGCGGAAGTAAAGGCTTGGTACGAACAACGCAGCAACACGCTCTCTGGTATTCGGCGATTCCACTACGGTGTTCAGTCAGAAACGGACTTCATCGACATCATTGAGTGTGGGTATTGGAAGCTTGATCTTCTGAACCGGAGAGTGTTGGAGAAGGGTCTCGACACTACTCTCGCGGTCGATATGGTCACGCAGGTGCAAAACTACGACGTAGCAATCCTTGTTTCAGGCGACGCGGATGCTATTCCCTCGCTCAACTATGTCAAGCACGAAGGCAAGCACGTTTGCGTCATTGAGTTCATAAAGGGGTATCCGCCTGAAACGAAGGGCAGGCAGTCATCCTCCCGCCTAAAGGTCGTTGCTGATTTTGTATGCCAGATATACGAAATGGACCTTGTCCGGCAGAAGCTAGCGCGGTCTGCACCGTAGGGGCAAACCGGTGATTCCTAACAAACGCCCTGCACTAGACCACGGCCATGTGGCGGTTCTAGATGAATCCGAGAGGTTTCGTTTTGGCCGTGGCCCGCGAGGGCGGGCGTTAGGCGTTTCTTCGTCACCATTTTAACTTTCACAAAGGGAGTTTGGCTATGCCAGCATACAAACCGGAAGACTGTGACATCCTCCTCATTGAAGCGGCCCACAAAGGCGACCTAGAGACAGCAGTCGCACTGTATGAACCGAATGCCAGTTTTGTCCGCGCTGACACAGGGCAAGTGGTTGTCGGACCGGCCGCCATCCGCGAGGTGTTCCAGAGCGTGCTCGCCCTCAAGCCCAAGTACACGATGGAAGTCAAAGCCGTCTCCAACGGCGACGGAGACTTAGCGCTGACCAGTACGACCTGGAGTGTGACCGGCGTCGAGGCCGACGGAAACCCTTTACCGATATAGGAAAGAGTGTGGAAGTGGTGCGTCGTCAGGCGGATGGGACGTGGCTGTTTGTGATTGATGACCCGCGTGGAGGAGAGTGAGGCGCAGGGTTCAGGCTGGCCACAACCCTACCACCCCACGCACAGAAGGACCACGCTTCGGAACGGCAGAGAGAACAGGAATAGACACCAGAGGAGCGACTGCTAGCCAAGGCGAAGCGCCTAACGAGGCGTTGCACGTGACCGCTGCCCGCGTGCGGCCTTGTCTGAATCCGAACGGGGCGGTTGGGGCAGCGGCCCGTGACCGAATGCGTTAGATCAGCTGAGAACCCCGCCGACTCTTTGACTTGCTGGCCCAAGGCGTGCTAAAGCTTTGATAGTTATGTGTATGCGAACAGACTCGGTCATCAACTCTGTACAGCTTTGGTGGCGTCCCTAGAAGGGGTGGCACGAGCTTTTTGCTTCGAGAATGCCGCCGCAGCTCTCCGGCGGCATTTGTTTTTCTGCGAGCAAATGATCCCCGGACGTGGTAGCGGCGGCCCATATATCCACTGCAACTAAGTCAGGGAGATCATCATGCAGCACTACCTTTCAAGAGCCTCTGAGAAACCCATCGTCTTAACCGGTGACCGGCCGACCGGCCCGCTTCATCTTGGTCACTACGTCGGCTCACTTCGCAGCCGCCTCAGCCTCCAAGAGAACTATCAGCAGTTCGTTCTGATTGCCGATCTGCAGGCGCTGACCGACAATGCTGAAAATCCGGGCAAGGTTACTGGAAATGTGCTCGAAGTGGCGCTGGACTATCTCGCGGTAGGCATCGATCCCGCGCAGACCACTATCTGCATCCAGTCGCAGATGCCAGAGTTGGCGGAACTCTCCATGTACTTGCTCAACCTCGTGACGGTGGCCCAACTCGAACGGAATCCAACGGTGAAAGACGAAATCCGTCAGCGGGGTTTCCGGCGTAACATCCCGGCGGGTTTTCTGACATACCCGGTCAGTCAAGCGGCTGATATCACCGCCTTCAAAGCGCGGTACGTCCCCGTAGGTGAAGATCAGCTCCCGATGATCGAGCAGACGAATGAACTTGTGCGGAAGTTCAACCGTTCCTACGGCGACGTGCTGCCCGAGGTCGAGGCAATCCTCTCGAGGGTGAGTCGTCTCCCTGGTGTTGATGGAAAAACCAAGATGAGCAAGTCGCTGGGGAATGCTATCCCGCTCTGCGCCGAGCCGGACGAGATTCACCGGGCGGTCGAGCGGATGTACACCGACTCTGGTCACTTGCGTGTGAGCGACCCCGGCAAGGTCGAAGGAAACGTAGTCTTCATGTACCTGGATGCCTTCGAGGAGAACACCGCGCTCGTGGACGAACTCAAGGCCCACTATCGGCGGGGTGGACTTGGCGATGGAACCCTCAAGCAGATGCTTGAGGTGCGGCTGCAAGAGATGCTCGCCCCGATACGAGAGCGTCGCCATCAGTTAGCGCACGACCCGGGGCAGGTCATGGACATCTTGCGAGAAGGCAGTGAAGTGGCGCGACAGGTCGCGGCTCGTACTCTCGCAGAGGTTCGCCACGCCCTTGGTTTAGAGTATTTTTGCAGATAAGCAATCTTGATCAGCCCAGATGCAGTAAGAGTTGATCTAACCAGCGCCGTGCACGTGACCGCCGCCCGCTTGCGGTTTCTGCTGAACGTGAAAGGAAAAGGCTGGGCGGCGGCTCGTGGCGGCGAACGTTAGGCATCAATGACGGATCTTCAGATGAGGTTTCAAAGTGAGGAAGCGCTTCGTAGTTGGGTCGTCGAGGGACTACGCCCGCGGCTGAAAGATCGCGCTTTGATTCTCTCTAGCAAGAACGTCAACGACATCGTGATCTGCATCGAACGGTCGAGTGGCCCCCGCGCGCTCTTCGTGGAAGTTAAGTACGCAACTATCCAGAAGGGTCGAATCGGCATCGGTGACGGCAGGGGCGTTGGGTTCCAGCCCGAGATCCTGGTAAAGCAGCCGTCCTATTTCGAGGCCTACACGCGCTGGCTCGTCGCCGCGGAAAGCGGCAAGGCCGTCCTCGTCGACAACGCGGCGATTCGCAGCCATGCGATGGGCAAGCTGATTGTCGAAGGCAAGCAGAACAACCTGAAACCGTCCGTCTTTGATGAAGGTCCGTTCGAGATCGAAGACGCGATCGAACGAATCGCACAGTGGGTGGAGTCAGTACCTTGAAGCTGTTCGCTAGACCAATTGTTTGGGCTGGGATATTGATGGAAACATGAAACCCGCCGATCTCTCCGTACGAATCCTGCAGGACATCCGAGAAGAACTTCACGGCCTTCGGGAGGAGCAACGTGAGTTCCGCGACGAGAGCTTCACCCGGTTCGAAGCCATCGAGACTACGTTGCGAGATCTGACCGAGCAGTTGGTCATGTTGGCGCGTGGTGTGAAGGTGGCGATCGATCAACGGAGCAAGACGGAGGATCGTCTCCGGAAGCTCGAGCGTCGTGTCGCCGTCCTGGAGAAACGGCGGAGTGCCTAACTGAGCCGCTCCAGGCGACGGCGAAAAGCGCGCCGTCGCCTGAGCGGCAGGCGTTAGGTGCCGAGGATGAAACATGTCACCACAGGTCATTCGGCTCAGCAAGATTGAGGTGGCAGAAAGGCAGCTCCGAGAAGCGATCCGCCTGTTTGCTGAAGGTCGAGACCCTGTTGTAGTACGAACAGTCGCGGGTACAGCTCACCAGGTGCTGAACGATCTGACTAAGACAAGAGGTTTTGGCAGCTTCATCAAAGACAGCCCCTATCTTCGTCCAGAGAAAAAGAGAGAGTGGATAGAGATGGTCAATTCGGCGCAGAACTTCTTTAAGCACGCCGACCGTGATCCCGAGGCTGTCCTTGACTTCTACCCAGAGTTTACGAAGTTCCTGCTGCTTGACGCCGTGGAGATGTATCTCACCTTGAGGAAATGCCTGTTTTTGGAGGGGTTTGTTTTCCGAGCTTGGCTTTATGTGAATTACCCCCAGTTCTTTGCAGACCAGAATCTGCGTGGACAATTCGAGGACTTCGCTCGGCAACTTGGGACTCACGTGAACGATTTCGGCAAGGCGCTTCAAACTGTTGAAAGTCTGGTACGTTCTGGACACATCTCACTTCCGGGCACCTAGCGCATATTTCGCCATGACTCACATTTGGGGGCAACGCCTATGAAGCAGGCATTTCTTCTCCTCATCAGTGGGTTTTCGTTATTGCTCCTCCAAGGCTGTGCAACCTCCTACCAGCAGAAAGGATTCACAGGGGGGTATTCCGAGACGCAACTTGCTCCCGATGTCTTCCGAGTGAATTTTCAAGGGAATGGCTACACATCATCTGAGCGTGCGCAGGACTTTGCTCTACTGAGAGCCGCGGAGTTGAGCTTAGAAAAAGGGTTCAGGTATTTCGCACTTCTTGATGAATCGTCTTCCAGCAAACTCAGTACCTTTACGACTTCCGGCTCAGCCTACACGACTGGTTCAGCTTCCGTGATTGGGAACACTGCTACATATTCGGGCCACACGACCTATACACCAGGACAAACATATTTCATCTCCAAGCCCCACACAGGAGTCCTTGTCCGAGGTTTTACGAGCAAGCCGGATGACATTTACACTTTTGATGCGGAGTTTCTTCAGCAGTCATTGAAACGGACATACAACTTGCCATGACAAGACCTGACGCACCTAACCATCTGCTCCAGTGGGACGCGGTCCCCCTTGCGGTTTAGAGTGAATGTGGAAGGTTACGTTTTCGGGACCGCGCCCCTGAGCACGGCGTTAGCCGGACGAGGCACTTGGGATGGCCACTGGACGAAGCAACTACCTCACAAAGCAGACCGGCGAGTACATCGTCGCAGCAGAGTTGTCTCGGCGCGGATTCATCGCCACGACGTTCACTGGCAACGTGCCGTCTTACGACATCGTGGCGGTCGATGACCAGGGTGGGCACGCGTTGGTTCAGGTGAAGGCGATTGCGGCTGCTTCGTGGCAGCTAAACGTCGGGCAGTTTGCCGACGTCGCGTTTGACGGTCCTAAACAGATCATTCAGGGACAGCTTGACGACCCCTATCCGGATCTTGTCTGCGTAATGGTCCAGATCGCCCCACCCGATTCTGGTCGCGCCGACCGCTTCTTCATACTTCCGTGGCGCGAGTTGGGCAAGATCGTTATCGCTGGTCATTCTAGGTTCTTGGCGAAGCACGGAGGTGTGAGACCGCGAAGCCCGGCGTCGCTCCACACGGCTGTGCATCCTGAGGCGCTTGCCCACTGGGAAGGCCGGTGGCAGGTCTTGACTCGACGCGTACGGCCCACGCCGGCTAACACCACGCTGCAGCCGACGACCCACGCCCGAAAGGCTCGTGGCAAATCGCGGGAGGGTGCGCGCGCAGGTCGCGGCTGAACGCGAACGTTATGCGTACACCCAAACTTTTGTAGTCCCAGAAAAGAGGCTAGGATACCGGGGTGCAGATTCGCTATTATATCGACCTGGTGACAGACCTGCCCCATATCTATAATCACGATGTGTCAGAGCAGGAAGTTGAAGACATTCTCGCTCGACCACTGCAAGACCTACGGGGACGCGAGGATTCTCGGATTGCGCTGGGTCAAACTGCAGAGGGACGATACGTAAAAGTGATCTATGTTCCAGACCCCATTCCCGAGTCAGTTTTTGTCATAACGGCGTATGAGTTGGGTCCAAAAGCAAAACGGGCGCTCCGCCGCAGCCGAAGGAGAAAACGATGACCGCCAAACAATACCCGCGCGGATGGAATGAATCCCGAGTTCGTCGCGTGCTGAACTATTACGACTCGCAAAGCGATGAAGAAGCTGCCGCCGAAATTGCTGCGGCTTTCGAAAGCACGACTATGGAAGTACCGGTTGCGTTAGTTCCCACAGTGCGACAGTTAATTGCGAAACGAAAATCGAGGCGCACATCTCGGACGAAGACGCCTAACAAAGCCGTTGCACCTGACCGCCACCCGGTTGCGGGCCGGAAAGAACGTGAGAGGTCTCGTTCGGGTGGCGGCAGGTGAGCGGCGACGTTAGGCCTCATCTACGTCACTCATGGAATACTACCTCTACCTCAACAATGAACAGAAAGGGCCGTTGACGCTGGCTCAGCTTCAGTCAATGTGGCGCTCTGGCAGCATCACAGGACAGACGCTTTACTGGCAGCACGGGTTTGACGAGTGGCTACCGCTTTCAACTATGATTGAGTCGCTTGAGCCGCCGGAAGCACCGCAGTTCCGTTCGCCAGCTTACGCGCCGCGCACGGCAGCGCGGCCAGCGCAGTCCGACGCGCTCGGAGTCATTATCATGCTGCTTCCGCTAGCCTCAGCAGCGTTGATGTGGTTCTGGATCAGCAGCATGAACCTCCTCCAGAATCCGTCCTCAACCCTTGCCGGCATCGTGATCGTCACCGTTATCGCCACGTCCGCCCTGATGGCTGTCGAGGCAAGTCAGCTCGGCATGGGCGAGAAGCGCGGCGGCAAGGCCACCACAGGGCCAGTGGGCTGGTTCCTTTGCGGCCTTCTTCTCTGGATTGTTGCGTTTCCTGCTTACCTCTATTCACGAAGCAAGTTCAGCGTGAAGAACTACCTGGTGGGTGGTCTTGTTTCCGCTCTTGTTTTCGTCGGCGTGGCGCTGGTATTGCAATCGACTATTGAGCAGCAGAAGGCATCAGTTCGACGCCACTTTGAGGGAGCCAATGAGCGTCTTCGCGACCTACAACGTCAACTTGAACGCTACCGATGAGGCCTAACAATGCCATGCAGAGAACCGGCTCCGGCTGTCATGCCCGCTGCTGCAAACCACCACCATTTTTCCACAGACCGGCAGCGGTCATGCCAGCCTCCGCCGGTCGCTGATCTTGTTCTCGTTAGCCTGACAATGGAGAAGCGTGGCGCGCTGGAACTTGGAACAACGTAGTGAAAGCGAAACCGATATGCGCGACGACGCTGCATGAATTTACCGATATCGTTCGGTCTCGTGTCGGCGCGCCTACTCTCGATCGCGTCTCAGCTTATCGTGGGCATCGTGATGCGGCATGGAAGCTCGTCCCTACGATCGCAAGAGATCCTTTTCGTGCTCCCCGAGCAATCTGCAGGAACGACAAAGACCAATCGGCTGAACGGATTATTCTACTTTTCTTCAACAGCTTTTCGGCATCCATGATGCCTCCATGGGTCTCGGCGGGGACCGAGAAGGAAGCGAGCTGGTTAAGGCTCATCGTCGCTCAACACCACGGCCTTCCGACGCGCCTACTGGACTGGACGACCAACCCACTCGTCGGCTTGTTCTTCGCGCTGGAGGGAGACGCGCAGAAATGCACTATCGGCCGGATATGTACTTGGTGCCGCGGATCCGGCAAGCATGATTCTGCTGTATCCGTCCTGAAGGATCGCCGTGGCTTCACGGTTAGCAGCCTTGTCTCCAAGTCAGTCAATGGCAACGCGCCGCTTTATAAGTACGGCGACGAAGTTGGACTCCTCTGGCCACCCCACCTCGATGCAAGGGTCGCCGCGCAGTCCTCGATATTCACGGTTCGCAGGCGTCCAGAGGCCGAAATTGAGCCGGATCTTGTGATTACTGTTCCGCACGCGGCACGTGACGGCGTGCTTCGCGAGCTTGAGCACGTTGGGGTCACGAAAAGGACTCTCTTTCCAGACCTAGACGGTATAGCTGCGTACCTTCGCTGGTCATGTCGCAACTGGGAGCACATCACCGGCATCGGTCGCGATCGCCCTCGGGCAACGCGACGGCCGCGCAGGCTAACAAGCAGTTGAAGCTGCTAGCCACCCTTGCTACGCTCGGACTGTCCGCAGCTTCACTGCAGTCCGTTAGGCGTTTTGACACAGTCAAGATTTTTGTATGGCTCAAGAGAAATCCCTCAAAGCGCTCCTCAAAGACTTGGAACCGGAGGAATTGCGAGAGGTCATCGTGGAATTCTGCAAGCTCTCGCCCAAGAACAAGCAGTTTCTAGAACTCTATCTGCAAGGCTCAGCGGCGGCTGATCTGACCGCCATGATAGAGGAAGCGAAGAGAGAGATTCAGGGGTGCTTTTATGGGCGCTCCCAATTCCCCAAACTCGACTTGCGGAGCGCACGGAAAGTGGTGACTGAGTACACAAAGCTGCTCAAGGATTATCCCGAGTGGATTGCTGACTTGAAGCTGTATTACGTCGAGGTAGGAACCTCGGTGACGGAGGAATACGGCGACATGTATGAAGGGTTCTATAATTCGCTGGTGTCGATGTTTAGCAGCTTCTGCAAAGATGTAGGCAAGGACGCGGGCAGTTATTATCAGTTTGAGCAAAGGATACGACGGCTGCAGTCCGTGACGTCGCAGATAGGCTGGGGGTACGGAGATGACATTGCCGCCCTTGTAGAGCAGTTGCAGAAGGCGGGACGAGAACGAGAAGCAGAGGGAAGGTAACAAACCGCCTAACCACCGCCACCAGGTGCGCTCCGTTTCCCTGAAACTACAGCTTAACACCCTGTGGGGGATAGGGAACTAAGATCACTCTGATCTTTGATAACTTGATTTCCGTGCAGGTGTAATTCCTGCCACCT
>JACQEL010000494.1 GCA_016200595.1 Deltaproteobacteria bacterium | reverse complement strand
ACATTCGTACACTGTCTTGACTCCCTGTGACACTCTCGCCGGGTGATGAATCACCCGGCTACCGTCACAGCGCCCCTCACGGGGCTGACAGCCGGCTTCAGCCGGCGGCGTGAGGGTAGCCCGATGCTTTAGCGTCGGGCGTAAAGGGCGGTTGGGCATTTTTCAACAGCATCATTCATGGTCGGGCGCAGCTCGTTTCTGCCGGAAACGCTCCGCTTATTCCGGCCTACCTTCTTTCTCTCTTCATACAAGTGCAAACCGCACTAATCTACCAGGCACGCCCGGACTAATTCCGTGTCCAAGTATTCCTGCATCGCCCGGATTTTGCCGTCCGTAATCCGCCACACTCGACAGTAGGTGTTGTTGTAGTCCTTCCCGTCTTTCGTCCGCGCTATCCCTCGCGCCTGCTCAGCCACGTAGTCGCCTTCGGCGAGGAGATTGTCGATCGTCATGGCGATGGCCCCACCGTTTTCGAGCCGTGCGACGAGCGCGTTCCGCAGGCCCTTAAGCACTTTCTGTTTTCCCTGGATTGGCGGAAACAGTGATCCCATCACGGATAGCGTTACATCATCGGCAGCGTCTGCCAGGAATCCATCCATATCCCCTCGGCTTAGTGCCGCGATAGCGCGACGAACGATTTCCTTATTTTGTTCAGCCGACATAACTCCTCCTTTGTCTAGAAGCGCTTTCAGTTATTCTCACAATCGGTCATTGTGCAGCTGGAAGTGATTAGCAATCGATACTACGTAAGGGCATCAGCTTGCCGCAACGCTTCGATCTCCCCGTCCGAGTAGCCCAGCTCTTTCAATACCTCTTCTGTATGCTGCCCCAGCAGCGGAGAGGGGCGCGTGATCTCGGTGGGCGCGTTGCTCATACGCCACGGAACGCCGGGATGCGTGCGGACACCGAATGTAGGATGGTCGATATCAACGAAAAAGCCACGCTGGGTGAGGTTTGCATCCTCGAACACGTCTTTGTAGGTATTGCAGGTGAAGGCAGGAACGCCGACAGCCTGCAACGGCCTGGTGACCTCGTCGGGCGCTTGCGGCCGGGTCCACGCCTTGATGATATCCTCAAGTTCGTCCTCGTTACGCTTGCGCAACTCGTGCGTCGCGAAACGCGGGGCATTCGCCAGTTCGGGTTTTTCCATCGCCGCACACAGCTGTGACCATTGCTCCTCAGTCGCAACCGCAATCGACACCCACCTGTCGAGTTTTATGCCCCGATGTTCCTGCTCCATATCGCGGCAGCGGAACACGCCATGCGGCGCCATCTGCGGATGGCGATTGCCGTCGTTGGGACCAGGTTCCTTGCCCGCGAGTTGATACTCCATGAGGCCTTCGCCCATGAGCTGCAGCGTCGCTTCCCACTGGCTCAGGTCGATGCACTGCCCCTGGCCGGTCTTCAACCGATGGCGTAACGCGGCGAGTACGGCGAAGGCGCCATGCACGCCCGCATTCGGATCGGCGAGCACAAAGCCGCAATTCTTCGGCGACGAGCCCTTGTGGCCGGTCAGCTTGGTGAAGCCTGACAAGGCCGCCTGGGCTTGTCCGTAGGCCACGTAATTTCTATAGGGACCGGTTTCGCCGTAGCCGCTGAGGCTAATCAGAATGATGTCGGACTTGAGCTTTTTCAGGTCGTCATAGCCGAGTCCCAAGCGTTCCATCACGCCAGCGGCGTAATTGTTCACCACCACGTCGCTGGTACTGATCAGATGCCGGGTGGCGGCCAATCCGCCGGGAGTCTTCAGGTTGAAGGTCACTGACCGCTTGCCAAGGTTGTTGGAGGCGAAGATCCCTCCGCCACTCGTTGGCGGCAGGGGCTTGCCATCCGGCCAGGGCGGCGTCGACCGGGTCATGCAGAGGCGCGAGGAACTCTCGACCTTGATCACGTCGGCGCCGAGATGGGCGAGCAGCATGCAGCAGTACGGACCCGACCACACCCAGGCTAAGTCAACGACGCGCAGTCCTTGCAGCGGCTTGCGGGCCATCAGATCACCCCCTTTTCGCGCAGCCTGGCGAGTGCAGCGACGGAATAGCCGAGCCGGTTCTGGAAGATGTCCGCGTTGTGTTGGCCCAGGGTCGGCGCCGCACGACGCGCTTGCCAGGGGCTCGCGGAGAACTTGGCCGGAGCGCCCGGGTACGAGAGCAGGCCGGCAACCGGATGCTCAAGCGCAACGAAAAACTCGCGCGCCTGCAGATGCTCCGACTCAAGCAGGTCATGCATCGTGCTGACAGGAGCAAACGGTATCCGCCGCTCCTGCGCTCGTTTGCACAGGTCTAACACGTGCTGTTGTTTGACCCACTGTTGGAGCAGCGGTTGTAACACGTCCCAGTTCGCCGCCCGTTGCTGCCTGGTCGCAAAGATCGGCTCTAGCGCCCAACTCGGCTTCCCCATCAACTCGACGAACTCGTTCCACTGATGCTCTTCCACCGCCTCGATGAAGATCCAGCCATCCTTGGCCTCCATCGCCTCAAGCGGCTGGACCACTTTTTCACCGAGTCGCGTCATGATCGTGCCCATGAAAGGCCAGAACATCACGCCGAAACCAGTCGCTGCCATGACGTCCTGGACGGCGACCTCGACGTGCTCGCCCTCGCCGCTGAAATCCCGCGCGATCAAAGCCCCCAGGGTGGCAACTGCGGCGTGCACTCCTCCCGCATAACTAGCAGGATGGCCGAAGGTCTTGAGCGGCGGCACGTCCGGATCAGGCGTACCCGCACCGTTGATGTAACAAGCGCCACCAGCGTTCCATATGGTGAGTTCCTCGGCCAAATAGTCACGGTAGGGACCGCTGAGGCCAAATGGCGATAGCGACGTCATGATCAGCGACGGATTCACCCGGCGCAGCCGTTCAAAGCTAAAGCCGAGCCGAGCCATTTCGGGCGGAGGCAGATTGTGAATCAGCATATCTGTCTGCGCCACGAGCCGCTCGAGGATCGCCAATCCTTCGGCCTGCGAGATATCGAGCGTGATGCCAAGTTTGTTGGCATTGAGATAGAGGAATAGGCCGCTCTGTTCGAGGTCTGGACCGCTGGCGGGGAATGGGCCCATCCTGCGAGCACGGTCACCCTCGCGCGGGTGTTCGATCTTGATGACCTCCGCGCCTATATCAGCCAGCATTTTCGCGGCATAGGGCGCGCTGACCAACTCACCAACCTCGACGATTCGGACATCGGAAAGTATTTGAGTCATTGTGATAGGGCTCCGCAATATCGCTGCCTTTCCATAACACAGGGCGCTCCAGACTTTCAACGCACGCGGGCCAACTGCTGTTCACGTAATTGTTGCTTCCTCACCATAACACTGAGGAAAGAGAAACTCGCCCACAACATCACCCCGAGGACACCACACAAAAACCAGAGGGTGCGGTATCCCCATACCTCGTACACCCAGGTTCCCCCAAGCGGCGCCAGCACGAATGCCATAGAAAACGCGGAGCTAAAGAGCCCCATGTACTGTCCGCGACTTTCCGCGGAACTCCGCTGGGCAACAAAACCTTCGAGCAAGGGTGTTGTCAACATTTCCCCTAACGTCCACACCAACACCGTCACCCCAATCGGCCCCAACGAAGAAGCCAGCGGGAGCAGAGCAAACCCGCCACACAATAAGAACGCGCCCAGACCGATCACCTGCAGGGTGTCGAAACGTTCGACCGCATGGATGATCGGCATCTGCAACACCACGATCACGAGCGTATTGAGCGTAAAGACCAGGCCAATAGTGTACTCTGGCAGGTGATACTCCTCACTCAGGGTTAACGGGTGTGACGACGAGGTTGAAACAGCGTCCACAGGAGCCCCGCGGCCAGCAGACTCACGCTCGCCTCGACAAAAAACAGCCACAGATACGAATACGCCGCCAGCACACCGCCCACTGCCGGACCAATAGACATGCCTAGATTCGACCCAAGGCGGCGCAAGCCAAAGGCGCGGACCTGAACTTCTGGTGGGCTCAACTCCGCTAAGGCAACAGCGTTAGCGGGCCGGATGCTCTCCACGACGATGCTCCACAGCAGAACGATCACGATAATAGAAAGAGGAGATCGCATCGAGCTGAGTACAGCCAGCCCTGCTGCAGATAAGCACAAGCCGGTCAACTGAGCGCTGATTGATCCGACGCGATCACTGAGCCAGCCACCAACATAGGCGCCGCCAATAGCGCCGACGCCATACAGGCTCAGGACACCTCCCGCCTCCCGTGCGGAGAAACCGTGGTGAGTGGTCAAATACAGCGTGAGGAAAGGCAGCACCATCGTGCCACTGCGATGGACCACGGTCACCAGCGACAGGCTCCACACCTCCCGCGGCAAACCAGAGAACAATTGACGATAAAACCTCATCATCACACGTCACCGGCTCGTACGTTACCCGTGACCTGCAATCCCGGCAACGGTGTGAGGAAATCAGAATCGTAGCCCGGATGAAATCCGGGGAACCCCCTAGCCCGCATCCTGGATTCTGCGGAGCCTGTCCTGAGCGCAGTCGAAGGGCTTCATCCAGGCTACTTCGCTGATAACGAGTCAGGCATCTTCTCTGGACTTTTCAGTGGTGTGTTCGCTATAGTTCTTCGCACGATGAAGTTCTCGGCGATAGTAGAGCAGGTGCTGGAACTGCTGCAGCGCCAGAGGCGGATCTCCTATCGGGCGCTCAAGCGCGAGTTCGACCTTGACGACGAATACATCGAGGATCTCAAGACCGAACTTATCCAGGCCAAGCGGTTGGCCCGTGACGAAGATGGGATCGTGTTGGTATGGACCGGCGACGTTTCAGTTGCCAGTTCTCAGTTCTCAGTTGCCAGTCCCCAGCACCTAACCCTTAGCACCCAGCACCCAGACCCTGGACTCCAGACGCTGGACCCTAGACGCCAGACCCTAGACTCTGCCGCCGAAAGGCGGCAGTTGACCGTGATGTTCTGTGACCTGGTGGGCTCGACCGCGCTCTCCGAGCAACTCGATCCCGAAGATCTGCGCGAGGTGGTGCGTGCCTATCAGCAAGTCAGCGCCGAGGTAATTCGCCGCTTCGAAGGGCATATTGCCCAGTACTTGGGCGATGGACTGTTGGTCTACTTCGGTTATCCCCTGGCTCATGAGGACGACGCCCAGCGGGCTGTGCGTGCCGGGTTGGGAATTGTTGAAGCGATGCGTGAATTGCCCCAACGGCTGAACGTGCGGCTGTCATCCCCCGTGCAGGTGCGCATCGGCATTCACACCGGCTTGGTCGTGGTCGGTGAGATGGGAGGAGGAGGCAAGCGCGAACAGCTCGCCTTAGGCGATACTCCCAATATTGCCGCCCGATTCCAAGGGCTCGCTGAGCCCGACACAGTAGTAATGAGCGGCGCGACCTATCGCCTGAGCGAAGGGTTTTTCGCCTGCCGCAGTCTTGGTCCCGCCACGGTGAAAGGGATCTCTGTTCCAGTGAATGTATACCAGGTCCTGGAGGAGAGCGGGGTCCAGAGCCGCTTTGAGGTCGCGACCCGTACCGGACTGACCCCGCTAGTGGGCCGCGAGCAAGAAGTCGGGCTGTTATGGGAACGCTGGGAGCGGGTGAAGGAGGGGGCCGGACAGGTAGTGTTGCTCGGTGGCGAGGCCGGCAGTGGCAAATCCCGCCTGGTGCAGGT
>JACQEL010000493.1 GCA_016200595.1 Deltaproteobacteria bacterium | reverse complement strand
CGTGATGAGGCGACCCGGCAGGACTGATCATAGCTCTATGCCCCGCGGAAGAGACCTAGTGGAGTACTGAAAGAAAAACTTGCGCAGGCCCTGCCATGTGCTTCTCCGCAACGGCGACCCCCAAAAGCGTCGCCACGCAGTCCAGCCGAGACTCGTCGATGCATACCAACATACCTTGAGCCAGAATCGGCCCAGCATTTCCGAGAACGTCGGCTCAGGATAACATAGAGCCTGCCGATTCGCCTCCTGCAGCCGTTGCAGCCAGGCTTCTGCCCAATTGAGATACCCCAGGTCTGGTGTGAATTTTAACTTCCGCATGCTGCGGAGCAGAAAATGACGCTCCAGGTCAGTGTCAGTGAAGGCGACACCAAGCGTATGAAGTTGAGCAGCATAGATCTCCAGCCGCCGGTCTTTTTTATGGGAGGCCTTCCTGAGCATAACCTGGCCACTGTGTATCCTCCGGCGTCCCAAAACTTCAGGTAAGGTTGCCAGCTTGTGTTGCGCGGCGATGCGAGACCAGAGATCGAAATCCTCACAAATGTCATATTGTTCTTGGTGGCCGTAGTTCCGCAAGACACCAGTCCGAGCCATACTTGCAGAATTCTCGATGCCTGATTGGAAGAGCCGCTGGGCCGCTATCTCTTCCGGCGAAACAGGCTTGCGTTTGATCCGCCCGAGAGGTCGCCCCTCTTCATCCATCCACTCAATCCAGGCACCCACAGCCACGTAATCCGGATGGCCATCGAGAAAGGCGACCTGTTTCCTGAGTCGCTCCGGACAAGCCCAGTCGTCGCTGTCCAGGAATGCAAGATACTCACCGCGCGCGAGCCGGATGCCCGTGTTCCGTGTCTTGGGAATGCCTTGATTTATCTCATTGCATACCAGGCGTATCCGCGGGTCACAGTAGGATCGCACGACCTCTTGGCTCCCATCGGTGGAGCCATCGTCAATCACAAACAGTTCGAAGTCGGTAAAGGTCTGGGCCACTATACTATCGATCGCGTCACGGACGTACTTCTCCCGGTTATAGACCGGGATCACCACAGTCACTTTGGGAGGCTCACTCATAACAAAGACCTATGTGCTTACGATTCGCTAGAGAGCAACGGCTAGCCGCCAGCAAAGAGTTGGCGAATACATTTCACTGCACGTTCCATAGTGTTGACCGGTTGGCGCGGAATCGAATCGGCAGTCTCACCAAATCGTGTGATAAGGCCTCGCGCCTTTAGTCTTTGTTGGTAGGGCGACTATACCGTTCACGTCCGCTATCATACTCCACTAAACCTAACAAGCGCCCGCCCCTGGTTGTCTTTCCTGGCTGGACTATCTACATTGCGGCCTCAGACCAAAGCAGGTTCCTGTTTCTACTGTTTTTAGGTCATGGGCCATGAAGCCGACTGTTTTCATTCACACTAACGCAAAGCAGCTTGTCGGAGCCAAGGTCTCTGCCTACTCGCTCCAGAAGATGTCCAAGAACCCGCAACGGTTCGCGGTCCAGATTCTGAACCTGGACAATTACCCGAGTTTGTTAAAGTATGACGGGGCGCGGTATTTGCACGAAGGAAGCTCTCGCCTCTGGGGGGCTTCAGACCTCCAATCCTTTACGTTGCTACGCTTTCTGCCCCCACAGCTCATGAACTACGAAGGCAGAGCCGTAGTCATTGACCCGGATATATTTGCCGTAGCCGATATCCTCGAACTCCTCGACCGAGACATGGGCGGCAAAGCCATCCTGTGTCGCAAAGAAGTCCGCCGGAAGGGTTCTCCTGCTCAAAATGCCACGAGTGTGATGTTGCTGGACTGTAGCAAGCTGCGGCATTGGAAATGGGAGGAGCTGATAGAAGCCCTCTTTGCTGAGAGATTCGACTATCAGGACTTGATCACCTTATCCCTGGAATCTGAGGAGAGCATCGGACAACTGGAAGAGGAATGGAACCATTTTGATACGCTCACTGAGAGGACAAAGCTGCTGCACAACACGCGCATCACGACCCAACCCTGGAGAACTGGGCTCCCCCTCGACTGGGTACCACGAGGGGGGAAGCCTCAGCCTCTTCCAGAAGTAGGCCGCAATCCAACCAGTTGGATCGGACGTCTCAAAACGGCCCTGACTGGTCAGCAGCGCAATGCCGTCACTGTCTATCAGCCTCACCCTGATGCCAACCAGGAGCGTTTTTTTTTCCGTCTGCTCAAGGGGTGCCTCACCGAGAATGTGGTGACGGAATCCTTTATTCGGTCTGAAATGCACAAGAACCACCTCAGGCACGATGCTCTCCTGAAGATCGCCACTCAGGTATAAGGACCTTGAGACAAAACCCCTGGACGAAGCGAAGAGAGTGGCAGCGCAGGCGAACATGTCATTGCGAGGAGTCGCAGACGACGAAGCAATCGCTGCGGAAAAACACAGATTGCTTCGCTGCGCTCGCAATGACAGCTCGACTGTACGATATGCCAGTGGAGTTTGTCCCGTGGTCCTAAGCTGTATTGACTGACTCACACGCTTGCGGCGGCGTCTTTTTTTGACTGTACATGATGTTTGAGAAAACGAATTTCTTGTTGACAAGACTGACCGCGCTCACCTCTTTGGCAAAACCCCTTCCGCCTCACCTTGTTCTTGGCTCTGCCCCCAATCCCTGTCTGCCTACGAAACGGGTCGATTCGCTCGTACTCGTGTGTGTGAACGGTTCGGGCTGGCCGGCCAAACAACGGGGTCTGCCCATACCGGATTTGACGGTTATGAGTGGCGGGACGTTGACGCTGCCCCAGGAGGAGAAGACCCGAGCGTGCCTGGAAGGACTGCGGACGAAAAATTTACTGGTGCTCACCGTGGGCGTCGAACCGACCCAGGCACAGGATATTCTGCGCGACTTGCACTATACCTATGACCAGATTGCCTACATGGACTACGACCAGCGCGCCCGCGTGATCAAAGCGGTGACCGCGCGAAACCTGGGCCGCGGCGATAGAGAAACACGTAAGATCTCCAACGGGTTGTTTGCGGTCTGCCTGGCATTTTACCGAGGGGCACCGGAAGTGATTTTAGCGGGCATCTCGCTGAGTGCGGACGGCCGGGCCTATAGTACCTCCCTGGATAAGCGCTTTCATGTAAAACCCGACGGCGAGGCTATTAGAGCCCTGCAGCAACGCAAGTTACGCCTACAGACTTCCGAACCTGCTCTGGCCCACATATGCGGTATTGCGTTGGTATAAGACCGGAAATTTCAGCGGCGAATTGGCGCCGCCTGAATATTGGCGGTTTGAAAGGATCTCAAATCAGTCCAGCACTCAACGCCTAGGCTGAACCTCTGCTTCTCAGAGCGCTGAGGTTGGCAGTCCAGAAACGCTGGATACGGCTGACCGGCACGTAGCGGTCGATCACGACGATGAAGACCTTACGCATACGGTCTTCCGGGCAATGAACCTCACGCACTCCATGCCAAGAATTTCCTTGGCGAGCGAACAGCAGACTGCGGTTGCCAAACATCTCAGATGCAACTACATGCTCGAAGTCATCAAAGTGGGGGGCCGAACGCTTTCGAAGTGCCCACCGTCGTCGAGAATGAGCGTTTCGCCACCCCAAGCGGAGTTCCAGTCTTGCGGGGTGTTGAAATAAAAAATGTGGGAACCGAGCTTGCGCTTGGAGTCACTGTGCGGCGAGACAGAGCAGCCGTTTGGCGTATAGTGCCAATGGAAGCGAAGCTTGAGCGAACGGACATTGAGGAGCCTGCACAGAAATGCTTGATATTTCTTTCCCCGCAATTCCGTGACGAACTCCTTCCACGGCTGGGGGACAGTGAGATCGTCGTGATACTCAAGGGCAAAACGATCATGACTCGGCTTTCCGTCTATCCG
>JACQEL010000492.1 GCA_016200595.1 Deltaproteobacteria bacterium | reverse complement strand
GGCGGCGGTGGCGCTGGCGCTTTATCCAGTGTTTTTTCGGCTGTGTTTCTGGATCAGCCAGCGCGGGAAGAACGCCCGAGTCGGTGCCTGGATCACGGCTGTGGTGTGCGCCGTTGCCTGGTATCTGTTGGCTTTGGATCTGTTTCTTTTCAACACGACTCTGATCGTGTTTCCCCTGATGTTTCTCACCCTGGCCGGAGTGACACTCTACTTGTTTCTCAACCGTGTTTAGGAGTTTCGTGAGTAGCTAGGACGGCTCCTTACAGCCAGTTAGCGGACGGTATTTTTGTGTCCGAGAAGGGAGAATAAATCATGCTCGAGATGAATCCTGCTCTGGTCATTGGCGTGGGCGGTACGGGGCAAGAAGTGCTCATGAACCTGCGGAAGAAAGTCGTGCAACACTTTGGGAGTTTACAGAGTTTCCCTCTGGTTGGGTATCTCCACATCGACACCCAACAGTCACAAGAGAGCCAAGCGACGCCTAGTACGCAGTATCTGGGGGAAGATATTGCCCTCGTTGAGGGGGAACGACTCCCCTTGGCCGTAGCGGGCGGAGACAGTTGGAAGGACAACCAGGCTATTCGAGCTTGGTTCCCTCCCGATCTCAAGATCCCTGAGAACTTTCGCACTGGATGTTCGGCGCAGCGAAACTATGGGCGATTGGCTTTCTCTGCGAATGTCGATGTCATCCGAGAGCGCATTACCACACTCGCCGCGCGGATTACCGATAGCCAAACCTTACGTGATTTCGGAGCTCGACAAAACGCTACGGTCGTTCCCAACCTCCACGTGTTTCTTGTCAGTTCGTTGCTCGGTGGAACTGGCAGCGGCATGGTCTTCGACCTGTGCTATACCGCCCGTTATCTCCTCAGTGGGTTTCGCATGCTCTTCTATGGCTACTTGGTTACGGGAGGCCCAACGGCGAACGATGACCAAAAGGCCAATTGTTACGCTGCGCTGAAGGAGCTGGATTTTTATAATCAACAGGGATTTCAGATGCGATATCCCGGCTCCATCGTGCGTGAGATCGTGAGTAGAGACCGACCTGTCGATTGGCTCTATCTCGTCAATGGGATCAACGCGACAGGAGTGCCTTTTCCTCCTGCGAAGGTTTGGGAGAGTGTTGCTGAACATATCCGTGCTGAAATTCTTCCTGGTCTCAAAGATCGCCGACAGGGGGTGCGGGACAACATCCGCGATGCTGGATACGGCGAGCCAGATCGATTAGGCAAGCCCCAGTGCTATCTCTCTTTCGGCATGACCTCGATCGAGTTCCCGGCCTTGAATCTTCAAGATGCCCTCTCGTACCGGCTGGCTGCCGATGTGCTCTCCCTCTGGCCTTTTTCACATGCTCCGCAAGAGGATCACGTCAGGATGGTGGACGCCGACATCGCAGCGTGGCGGCTCAATCCTGAACAACTTGAGGAAGATCTGCTCAAGGATGCGGCTGGTATCTCCCAGATCCAGCAGCTCAATGCGAGGAGTGCGGAGCAACGTGCCGATGCGGAGACGCAGCTCGACCGGACGTTGCGGGACGATCTCAAGCTGAAGCTGGAGACGTATCTGCTCAACAACGATGCCGATGTCGAAAAACGCGCTGCGCTGGCTCAGTCCGGGGCTCGTATTCAACAACTGGAGCAACGACGGCAGCGACTGTTGCAAGAGGTCGTTCACAATCGCTTATACCCACGCCTTTTAGCGCTCATTACCAACGAACAAAGTGGGGGGGTGCGCAACGTCCGTGGCTATCTTGATGCACTAGAGCAGCGACTCAGACAGCATGCTGGGGACCATCAAAAGCGGGAGGATCGCTATCGGCAAGAGGCGAGTCGTACGTACGATGAGAAACAAAAGCGTCTGCAAGTGTTTTACGAGGAACCACAAGAAGGCAAATTTGTCGTGCAGCGGCACGTCGCTGCACTTTGCACGGCGTCAGCTCGCTATCAGCAGGCGCAGGTTCGGTTCACCGCGAATGAAATGGCCCGTGTGTTGTTGACTGGACGACAACGCGCGAGTGGTGACTGGCAGGAGCGAGGACTCCTGGCAGAGGTTACTGACCTACGCACCAAGATTGGCAGGTATGAGAGTGGGCTGCGAGAGCTGAGTGCGCGTTCCAAAGAACAATATGATCGCCGAGCGGCTTCGCTCGCTGGCAGTGGAGGACTGGCGGACGTGCTGATCACCCCCGAGGAAATTGAGACCATATATCAGGACGCCGCCCATGATCCGCTGCAGACGGCTATTACCCTCAAATCTGCAGTCGAAACTACCCGCGGCGGCAATCTCTTTAACGCGATCCTGGATGCGCCGGAGCAAGCCCTGGACGCCTTGGTGCGGGTTGCGAAGGAGCACTTTGCTGGCGTACGGCAGACCTCTATTGCCGAGCGGCTAGAGCGTCTTTCCCCGGCGGAACGAGATAACAAAATCCAAACGGCTAACCGTAACGCTCATGTGCTCATCCAAGTGAGTAACCAACGGCGGCAGCGCTATGGAAACATTCCCGCGCCGGAACTCACCCAGTCTCTCCTGATCGGCACAGCCCCGCCTGACGTGGAACCCGTGCTGGCTGTGGGAGGATCGTTGCGACGAGCGATAGAGAACCAAGTGGCGATTCTCCCGGACAATTTCGTACAGGCGCTGCCGGATCGTTCTCGGTTGCTGCTGAGCCACGAAATGGGAGCGTTCTCTCTGCACTGCGTGCAGGATTTTGCAGGCTATCAAGGAGTCTATGTACCTCACAAGCCCGACATCGCCATACTCATAGGGGTATTCTGTTCCCAGATCTCTTTCCTCCTGAGGAAACCGCACTGCACAAGCGGGCTGAAGAGGCGGCAGTTTTAGGGCGAGCTTTAGATCTCTTTGTTGCCGAGCGAGATCCCGACACTCATGACCAGGCCATCTATTACTACTACGTAGATCGACATGGCCGGCATCCTGTGAAGCTGGGGGCGGATTGGCAAGCGGTCGAGGAGCAGTTGTTTGCCAGTCAAAAAGAGAAAGAAATCCTGGCCAATAGCGATCGGCACGAGATGACCCCCCTGGAGCGCCTAGAGGAAGACCTCCGGCAAAGGGGAAAGCAGGCGGTGACACGGCCGCAGAAAGAGGAGATCTGGACCCGTCTACAGACTTTCCTTGATCAGCGTGAAGCGGAACTCGACGGTGGACTGCGGCATCCCCGCCATCAGTTGGAGAGCGGCCATATCAACGCCTACCGTGACACCTATGATCTGACGCCGCCGGCAGATTGGTCTTCTCGGGGACGTGCGGCGGCTCCTCCCCTGCGTCAGAGTTCCGCTGGCCCCCTTCCTCCGTCGAGCACCCAAGTTGGGGATATCGAGGGATTCCGTCACCACGTGAAGCAACGGGTGACGGATGGCGGCCTAACCGGAGACCAACAGGCGGCACTCTTTGCGGATGCAGCCGACTTTGACCTCGGCTACGACGAGGCCGAGCGAGTGATTCAGGAGGTCGAGCGTACTCTCATCTCTTCAGGATCACTCAACGAGACCATGCAGAGGTATCTCGATGAGTATCAGCGGTTGTGGGAGCGGAGTGGCGGCAAGCTCACCGAGCAGCAACTGGCGTACTTGCAAGGAGTGAAAAAGAAACTGGGACTGACGACGGAACAGATGCAGGTTGTGGAAGCACTGATTGGCGCGGGAGGAAATCCACAATGAGTGCGCGGCCAACTCAGCCCTGGCGGTGCTTGCGCGGGCATGACAATGAGCCGGACGTGCGGCGGTGCGAGGTATGTCGTCTGCCACGCTGGGTCACCTGGTACACAATCGCCGCTGCCGGGACCGTGATCCTGATCGTCCTGGGATACGGGGGATACTCCCTCTCCCAGTTCCTCAAACAGCGGCAGTACACCTCCCTGGTGCGCAAAGTCTGGAATGACGATCAGAAGATTACCGCAGACGAGCGGAAGGCCTTAGATGACCTGCGTGACTATCTGCGTGTGTCTGCCGTCCAAGCAACACAATGGGAAAGAGAGGCGACCGGGGCCACTGTACTCGCTGAGCAGGGATCGGACCTGCAACCTGTTCGCACAGATCTGGAGCAGGGGCGTCTGCGTCAGGCCCGTCAAACTGTAGAAACCCTGCACCGGGAGCAGCCGCAGCGTACCGATGTCCGACAGCTCCAAGACGAGATTGAACAGAAAGTGAGGGGGCGCATTGCCGCCGTGTTGCAGGGGGGAGCCAGTGGGTCTCGTAACATGGATGCGCCGGCGGTGCTGATTAACCTCAACGGAGAAGAGCAGAGCTTCCGGCTCTCTGTCGAGCCGCTCGAACCCGTGTACTTCTATCTCTTTCGCATCGACCGCTCCAAAAAGATCGACGTCCTGTTTCCCCGCGCAAACGGGAACCCAGCCAACCCGCTGTCGCCCGGGCAGACCATGTGGCTCCCCTCCCCAGCGCCGGAGCCTGGGTATCCGTTTCACGAGGTGACGGGGGAGGTGGCGGAGATCTGGATGGTGATGTCCCGCTGGCCTGCCCGGGAACTGGAGCAATGGGGAACGAAGCTGACCGGGCAGGAGGGAGAGGATGCGGGCCGTCACCTCGTAGAGGCTCTGAAAGAGCGAAAAGAGGCACAGGTGGGAGGGTGCGATGTGCGGACCCTCCAATTTGTTGGGGGTAGCAGCGGGTGAGAAAAGACGGCGCCAGATTCGATATAAGATTGTGTAGGATGGGCACCGCCCACCTACCTTCAACAAAGGAGGGAGCACGATGAAGCCGCGCGGTCACAGTTTTGCGAGTGTAGCGATGTTTGGGAGCCTGGTGCTGCTGGCCCCTGTACTTGGCTGGGGAGCTTGTAGCAAGGAGGCCCAGCAGTCCTACGAGAAGGGCACTCAGGTCAGCCAGAAATATACCGCTCAAGGGAACCCTTGCCAGGAAGAGTGTCTTGAAGAGAAACGCTACTTTTACCAGCGGGCTGTGGAGCTGTGTCCCTCCTACCCCGAGGCCGACATCAACCTTGGAGATGTCCTTGAGCAGTTGGGCCGCTACCCGGAAGCTCTCATCCGTTACACCAAGGCCACTGAGCTGAATCCTGGCTTCGCAATCGCCTACTTTGGCCTGGGGGATTTCTACTTCCACACCGGGGACTACGCCAAGGCGGTAGCGGCATACGACAAGGGCCTCCTCCTCGATCCCCAGAGTGAGCTGGCAAACGAGCAGAGGCGGCAAGCCCTCTGTCTGAAGGACAAAGAGGTGCCAGCCGCTAGGTGCATACAGGAAGTCTTGGGGGGCTTTGTGAGAATGGGGCCAGGCGGGATCAAAAGAGACCGCCGGATCCCCATCTCTATTCCCTTTGCCTACAACGCCGATACCCTTCTGCCTGAAGCCAGGAGGCCCCTCCAGGAGCTCGGCACGGCGCTAAAGGGCATCTTGGAGTCCTTCCCCTCTGCTGCCTTCCTGATTGAGGGGCACACCGACCTCCGGGGCACGGACGAATATAACCTGGACCTTTCCACGCGGCGGGCGCGGCGGGTCGCCGAGTCTCTTGCTGCGGGCTTTTCCCTTCCCCCGGATAGATTGGGCACCAAAGGGTACGGGAAGACGCGGCCGATCAGCTTAGGATCGAGCGAAGCTGACCACGCGCGCAACCGGCGGGTGGAGGTCGTCCGCCTGGAGGCAAACGAGCTGGGTGCATACCCATCCATCAAGCCCGTCGGCGGTCCGTCTCTCGCAGACCCACCGTCGCTTGTCATGGATGTCGGAGTTTTTTACGAAGATGCCGAATCGCGCCCGCGCAAGCTGCAGGACGGGGCGCGGCTCCATTCTGGCGATGGGTATCGGGTTTTCTTCGAGCCTCAGCAGCCCTGCTACGTGTACATCTTTCAGCTTGATACCTCGGGCAAACTCTTTCACCTTTACCCCAATCCGAAATATGGGACACACGACAACTTCGCCCAGGCCCGCGCCGCCTATTGGGTGCCAGGGAAAGATAAGTGGTTCGAGCTGGACCATACACTGGGGAAGGAAGAGATCTACGTCGTCGCCACGCGCGAGCGCCGCGAGGACATCGAGGACTTGTTTAAGCGTTTAACCCGCGCTGACCCTTCAGATACACATCAAACAAAGCAGCAGGTGTTGACCCTGGTACTGAAGACGGTGGACACGATGGAGAAGATGGGAGTAGGGGGGACGCGGCCGGGGAAGAACGTAACGACGGCATCGAAGGCAGGTCAGACCGCAGAGCTGACTACCGATCAGCTTTACCAGGAGGGTCTCAGCCTCGCCCGCAAGGTGGTCTTTCACCATGAGTGAGGGTCGAGAGGCCGCATGCTGCACGATTCAATACGGTGTCGCTTTTGTCCGGTCTTGGCACGGAGTGCTGCGATGAAAAGGAAAAAGGTTGTCTGGCTCGGGGTGGTATTGACCGCGCTGCTAGTGGGATTAGCCGAGGTAGGGTGGAGCCAGACGGTGGAGGATTATCTCAAGGAGGGAGTACAAAAATACAATCACTCCGATTTCCCGGGCGCGCTGCAAGCCTGGCAGTACGGTCTGACGCTAGCCAGAGCAACGGAGAATCGACAAGCAGAACGTGTCTTTCTCAGCAATCTGGGCGTTGTCTACACAGAGTTAAGGAACTACCCCCAGGCGTCGCGCTTCTTGGAGCAAGCCTTGCAGCTTGACCGCGAACTGGGGGATCGGGTAGGGAAGGGAAAAGACCTCAACAACCTGGGCAATGTCTACACGGCCTTAGGGAACTACCCCCAGGCGTCGCGCTTCTTGGACCAGGCCTTGCAGCTTGACCGCGAACTGAGGGATCGCGCAGAGGAAGGTAAGGTCCTCGGCGACCTGGGCAATGTCTACGAGGCCTTAGGGAACTACCCCCAAGCACTACGCTTCTATGAGCAGGCCCTGCAGATTGACCGCGAGCTGAAGGATCGGGCAGGGGAAGGCGCGGACCTCAACAACCTGGGCGTTGTCTACTATGAGTTAGGGAACTATGCCCAGGCACAGCGCCTTTATGAACAGGCGTTACAGCTTGACCGGGAGTTGGGAGATCGGGCCGGGGAGAAAAAAGCCCTCAACAACCTTGGCCTTGTCTACTCGGCCTTAGGGAACTACCCCCAAGCCCTGACCTTCTATGAG
>JACQEL010000442.1 GCA_016200595.1 Deltaproteobacteria bacterium | reverse complement strand
GCTTGCCAATGCCGAGCTTCAACTGCGGCGAGGAAAAAGGAGGTATTGGCGGTCGGGTAAAGACGATACAGAGCGCCGGTGCCCCATAAATCCGGTCCCCCGTTTTCCAGGTCGGGCCGGCCATCATAAAAAATGAAGCTGCCCGACTGAACCGCCATCGCGGCGTTGAGCAGAGAAGTTTCCACTCGTTGTCCCTTGCCGGTGCGCTTGCGGGCGTAGAGCGCGGCAGTCACGCCGTACGTAGTGAGCAAAGCGGCAGCGTAATCGCACACGCCGCAGGTGAGGTAAAATGGCGGCTGTCCATGCCCGCCCTGAGCGCGCATGATGCCCGAGCGAGACTGGAGGAGCGGATCAAATCCCGGCTGGTCATGGTCTGGACCGCTAGAACCGAAGGCGGTGACGGTGGCGTAAATCAGTTGAGGATTGAGTTGCGACAATGTCTCGTAGTCGATGCCATACCGTTTCGTCGCGCCAGGGCGCAGATTTTCTACGACGACATCGGCTTTGCGCACGAGGTCGTATACCACCTCTCTTCCTTCGGGACTGTTAAGATTCACTGCCAGCCCGCGCTTGCCTTGATTCCAGCCGAGAAAACCAAAGCCGAACGAGCGAAAGGCATCCCCTTGCAAAGACTCGACTTTAATTACGTTAGCGCCAAGCTGGGCCAACATCATAGGGCCAAAAGTTCCGGCGATGTAGCTGGCGAAGTCGAGCACGAGGACGTCGGCTAAGGGAGTCCGAGGTCCGGAGTCCGGCGTCCGGAGTCTTTCGGACTGAGCGAAGGACTTTTCGTGTTGGTCTGAATGATCTGTTTCGACTTGCCCGAGACTTGCCTTGACTTGTCTGCGACGGGTTTCGACTTGCCCGAGACTTGTTTTGACTGTTTCCGTGTGTTGCCCGAGTAAAGGAGCCGGGCCCTTGATCACACCGGGCGTCTGGTACAGTCGTATGGGCACGCCCAGCTGTACCGTTTTCCCGAGCTGGGGGTCGTCGAGTTCCACCCGCATGCCGTTATGAATCGTCTGGCGATGCTCAATGAACTCTTGGCGACTGGTGACCGGTGCGCAGGGCACATCGTGCTCGCGCAAGATGCGTAGCCATTCTGCGCGGGGTTTACTGGCGATGATCGGCGCAATCTTCTCCGCCAGTTCGTCACGATCTTCTGGCGCTATCCCCCACGGGGCTTTTTCATAGCGTGGGTCGGACACCCACTCCAACTGTTGCAAAGCCAGGCAAAACTTGTTCCAGAAGGTGGTATTGCCGCAGGCGACAAATAGCCAGTCGTCTTGCGCTTGGTAGAGACGGTAGACCGGAATAGGACCCAAGGGATTCATGCGACTGCTGAACAGACGTAGCATCTCCGGGTGATAGAGGATTGTGCCAGTCTGCATGGCAAACGCGCCAGCTAACCACGATACTTCGAGTTTTTGTCCTGTGTGACTACGCTCTCGCTCAAAAAGTGCGGCGGTAATGGCACTGCTCGCGACAAAAGCGGCGCCATAGCTGGCAATGGGAATGGCCAAATACACTCCACCATCACGGTGTGACCACTGACTGCCCAGAAGGCCGCTGACCGCAGCGACGAGTGTGTCATCAGCAAAGCGACGGGCATGCGGACCGTGGCTGCCGAAAGCCGGGAGGTGGCAGTAGATCAGCTGAGGGTTGTTCTGCGAGAGGGTCTCGTAAGAAAGGCCCAGCGCTGTTTCGTCACCAGGCTGAGAGTCGACCAGCGCGACATCGGCAGTGGAGGCGAGACGGTGGATAAATGCTCTCCCCTCAGCGGTTGCAGAATCAGCCATAACGCTGCGTTTGCTGCGATTCCACACGTGGAACCCAGGTGTGCCTCGCGCTTTATCTCCTTGTGGAGGCTCGACCTTAATGACCTCCGCTCCCTGTTCGGCGAGTAACATCGCGGTATAAGGGCCAGCGATGCCCTGGGTTACTTCGATGATTCGTATGCCATCCAATGCACTACTCATCGCGGCCTCCTGGTGAGACGCTCAGTATCTCGGCGACTGCTCTGGGCAAACACTATGCTTGCCCCCTTAGGAAAACTCAACCGGGCGCGGTGGTAAGGAAACTGCTCAAGGGGCGGGTCTTAGGACTGAAGGGGAGGGGGCCTCTCGGAACCGAAAGGCCCCCTGGAGGGAGGAAGAGAGAAATAGACATTGAGGAAAATACTACTCCCTCTTCTGCTCTCGGGCACTTCCTGGAGGGCACGCCAGGAGAGTGTGCTGTTAGATATCTGTAAGCAAACTCAATGCCGGGGCCTGGAGGCAGAGAGCGCAGATATACAAGCCTCGGAAAAAACACGAGAAAAGCGGCGAAGAAGGTTTGACAGGGAAATACCAAGAGCGCTGCGCTGCTGTGCACAATGCAACAAAAATGGAGATATCTCAGGAAAATACGCAGTTGCACAATGCATCACTGTTGCGTTGTGCAGCACGAGGGTCCGTATCTGAGCAAAAAGTTCGCCCAAACTAGATTGGCAGAGAGACTTCACAGTGTCATAATTAGACTCTAGAGTAGCACAGAGCGGACACACCAAACGCTTTGGCAAAGGAGCGATGTTCAGTGAAGGTGGAGGTTGGCCTTGTCTAGAGTAGATTCCTCAGTACTCGTCCTGCCCAGCCGCCGCGATATGCAGGAAGTGGCGACGGCCTGGGAGGCGTTCATGGGTGGACAGGAGCAGGGGCTGGAAAAAGTTCGGCCCGTTATTCGCGAGTCGTGGCTACGTGCCCAACGCTTAGGGGTGAACCCCTACCTCAGAGACATTCCTCAGCTCCTCTCGGCTGAGGATTTGGAGGACATGCAGGAACGAGCCGATCTCGTCTATGTCGCAGCGCCGGTTTTTGAAACGCTGGTCAAAGCCTGGGAGAAGGAACGCGTCATTATGGGGCTCAGCGACCGACGAGGGCGCGTGTTGCACCTCGCCGGTCATGCGTGGCTACTGCAGCAAGCCATGGAAGTCAACGTCGTGCCTGGCACCAGTCTTGCCGAAGAGCTGGTGGGCACGGCCCTTGCCAACGTCGTGCTGGCCCAGGATCACTCGGACTATGTCCTGTGGTGCGAGCATTACCGTCAGGCGTTTCACCCCTGGGCCTCGCTTGGCGCGCCCATCCGCCATCCCTCGACCGGGGAGACGATTGGGGTAGTGGGAATCGGTGGATACGAGCTCTCCCACCCCCACTCTCTCGATGTGATCGAGCGCCTGGCCACACGCTTCGAACAAATTCTTCATCATGAAGAACTCCTGCGACGGGTTACTCTACTCGATGAGTATCAGCGTTTTCTTCTTCAGCATCCCCATGATGTCGTCCTGGCGATTGATGGCAGAGGGCATGTGTGCGGCGCTTCTCCGGCGATTACTGAACTGCTCGATTCTCCGCAGCGGGTTCTCGGTCGGTCGTTGTTGCGAGAACCCGAGCTGCAAGTCGAAGGCTTCCGCCCGCTGGTGCAACAAGATGAGGTACGACCCTACGAGCTACAGGTGGCTATCCCGCGGAAAGGGATAACGTTGAATGCCGCAGCTATTCCTATCAATGGACAGCGGCAACCGGCGGGGACTCTTCTCGTCCTCCCTCGTCCGGGCTCTGTGCGACAAATCAACGCGCGCCGTTCTCCCTGGCTGGCTACCTATATGTTTACCGACCTGATTGGTAATTCTTCTGTTTTCCAGTCCTGTCTCAGCTTAGCTCGTCGAGCGGCTGAGCAAGATTTCCCGGTCTTACTGTTGGGTGAGTCAGGAACGGGAAAGGAACTCCTCGCGCAAGCGATTCATGGGGCGAGCTCGCGCCAGCCCGGACCCTTTGTGCCGCTGAATTGTGGGGTGGCCAACGATGAGTTGTTAGTGGCCGAGTTATTTGGCTATGTCGAAGGGGCTTTCACCGGCGCGGTGAAGGGAGGGCGAGCCGGAAAGATCGAATTAGCTCATAGCGGGACGCTCTTTCTTGACGAAGTTGAAGCGATGTCCCCTAAGATGCAGGTGAGCCTCCTGCGCGTTCTGGAAGAAGGGAAGGTCACTCGGGTCCTGGACCTCTATCATCGCCTCTCGCCATTCCCCATTCTGCTGCCTCCGCTACGGGAGCGGCGCGAAGACATTCCTCTGCTGGTTCGCCATTTGCTCAAGCAGTTAGGTTTCGCCCATTTGCGCCTGAATGCTGCGGCTTTGGACCTCCTGAATTGTTACTCCTGGCCGGGCAATGTGCGGGAACTGAGAAACATACTCCTCCGTGCTGCGTATCTGGCAGCGGGACCGACCATTACTCTGGCAGAGCTGCCCGAGGAGATGACTGCGGCAGTACCAGAGTGCGCCGCCGCGCCGGCTGGTTCTCTGCGAGAGACTGAACTTACCTTAATCCACCAAGCCCTGGCCGACGTGCAGGGCAACCTCGCCCAGGCTGCCGCTCGCCTGGGGATTCATCGGGTGACGCTCTACCGCAAGTTGAAACGCTATGGGTTAGCTGGTTAACCAGCGGCATGCAGAAACACTGCGTTCACCCTTCGACTTCACCGCCTACGGCGGTTACGCTCAGGGCAAACGGAGAAAAAAACGCAGAAAGCCAGCCCCGTTCGTGCTGAGCGTAGCGCTAGCGAAGTCGAAGCATGAATACTCCTCACAATTCACCCTTGTGTCGGCCCGCTTTGTGCCCCTTGTTAAAACGTGCTGTTACGCAGCCGCGATGAGGCGATGGGCTCGCTCCACGAGTTGCGGCACTCTCCACTCAAACTCGGCGGCCTTGGGATTTGCGGCCGTGCCTTCCAGGTAGTGCCGATAGAGTCCTTCGAGGATGATAGCTTGTTTCCACACCGCCAGACAGTGATAGAACGGAAAGTGGGTCATCTTGCGGCCGGTCCTTTCCTCATACCGGGCGATCAGCGCTTCGCGCGAGAGGAAACCCTCTTGTTCAGTGATATAATTGCTCCCTTTCGGCTCTGGGTCTGGCGGGTCACCCGTCGCTCCCCAGTAGGCGATAAGCCAACCGAGATCCGTTAAGGGATCTCCTAGGGTGGCCATCTCCCAATCAAAGATAGCGATGAGCTTGGCCGGTAGCTGGGCGGCGAACATGACATTGTCTAACTTGTAGTCACCATGGACCACGCTGGCTCCGCTCTGTGGCGGCAAGTGCGCTCGCAACCACTCGGTCACTGTGTGAATACCGGGAAGCTGGCGGGTATGTGGAAGAGTGAGATCCAGCTGGCCGATCCAGCGCCGTAGCTGCCGCTCCAGGAATCCCTGGGGCTTTCCTGTACTGACGAGAGCAGTGGACTGCCATTCGACCGAGTGGAGTTCTACCAAGGCATCAACTAACTCTTCGCCAATGCGCCGCCGGTCGGCCAAAGCGTTGAATTGAGGCGGCAGGTCGTCCCGAATAACGATGCCGTCGATGCATTCCATGAGGTAAAATGGCGCGCCAATTACTGAGGAGTCTTCACAGGCGACTGCGGGATGGGGGACACGCACGCCGGTCGGGGCCAGGGCGGAGAGGACGCGGTACTCGCGTAGGACATCGTGAGCGGTGGGCAGAATATCCCCACGGGGAGGGCGGCGCATAACCCAGCGCTTTGGCCCCCACGAGACATAAAATGTCTCATTGGAAAACCCCGCCTCATGTTTTTCAACCGTCAGTTCGCCCTCTTGCTTGGGGAGATGCGCTCTTAAGAAAGCTGCTAATGCCGGCAGGTTAATCAGTCCTTCAAGCGGTTGCGTCATTTTTGGCCCCTCCACAGCAAGCCCGCCAGTAAGCTGTTAGCTCTTAGCTGTTAGCTCTTAGCCAAATAAGGAGATAAGCGGATAGCTCATGTCTAGAATTTGTGCTCTTCCCTTTTGGAGTGCGGGAGCCGCGCTCCCGCTTTTCCTAGGCGAAGCCGTGCTTCGCTCCTTCAGTGCCCCAAGCACGGCTTGAGGCAACAAAAGCGCAAGCATGGCTTGCGCACTCCAAACCGGCAGCTTAGCGCCCAGATCTCATACATGAGCCCAAGAGAATTACAATTCTTTGTCTTTGTTTTGCTAATAGCTAACAGCTAACAGCTAAGAGCTCTTAGCCAACAGCCTTCCCATCTGTGCGTAATGCTTCTAACCAGGTCTTTGCCTCTTGTAGGTCGGCTGTGTCAAACCCCTCAGTAAACCAGTCGTAGATCGCCGCTAACCTTTGCTGAGCTTCTCCTCTCTTACCCTGACTGCACCAAAGCCGGCTTAAGCTCATGACTGCCCGCAGCTCTAACGCCTTCGTCCCCTGGCGGTGGGCAATCGCAATGGCTTTATGAAAGCACGCTTCGGCTTCCGCCTCCGCTTGGGTGTTAGGTGCTGGGTGTTGGGTGTTGGGGACTTCGGACCTCGGACTCCGGACCTCGGACTCCGGACCTCGGACCTCGGACTTCGGACCTCGGACCTCGGACTGCAGCGTCAGTTGCCCTTTCAACCGATACAATTCGGCCTCCCACCAGCGCTCGGCACTCTTGTCGCTTGCCGCCAAAGCCTCAGCGATGCGACCGAGCCCTTCGTCAGGAAGTCCGAGCTGCCCATACGCTTCAGCTTGTAAGGCGAGGTAATAGGGACGGAGTAATTCTGCGCCGGTGGCCTGCCAAGACTCCAAGCCTTGACACATCTGAGCAAGGCCTTCTTCTCTTCTCGGTTCCTCTTCCAACAACCCCCAACCGTGGAGAATCGTTTCCATCGCGAGAAAAAGGGTAAATTCCTGCTCACGCGAAAGGGCAAGCGCCATCTCTACCTGTTCTTGTACGGTCTGTCGCTGACCACAGAACTGATGCAATAGGGCAGCGAAGCTCAGGGCGTGCGCGAGACTGTAGGGGTGAGACAATTCCTGCGCCAACGTGAGGGCCGCGCGGGCTGTGGTGCGCGCTTGGTCCGGATACCCAAGATGCCACAACGCTAAAGCCGCCCAGAGAAGAGACGACACCCCCAGATCATGCCCGCCGTACAGGAAAGCCAGGGAGCGATGCTGCTTGAGGTTATAGAGCGCGCTGCCCTGTTCGGCATGGACTCGAGCCGCGGCAAATTCTCCCAGCCATAATAAAGTATCTCCTAACGTGCCGTGGGCGATCAACGAAAGAGACGAATCCTGCTGACGCTGCGCCAGGTCGAGCAATTGCAGGCCCAACTCACGGGCCGTCTGCAGTGCTCCTCGCACTTCGTAGAAATTCCACAATCCCTGCAGCACCGGGAAGAGCTGAGAAGGCTCGTGGGTTTGCTGGGTGAGTTCGAGCGCCCGATTGTAAAGTTCTCCGACTTCGGGACTGGCGATGCCTCTGGTCACGACCAGTGGTACGCCCAAGGCGAGGTGCAGAATGAGTTCCTGCTGACTACGTTCGGGGGTATCTGGCAAGGTCTTCAGTAACTCCAGAGCCGTTGTCAGTTGGCTGATCGCTTCTCCATTCGCCGATCTCCGGCTGGCTTGTTCTCCGGCTCGTAGTAGGTACTTTACGGCTTTCCGTATGTTTCCACTGCGGCTGTAGTGGTGCGCCAGTTCACTATAGTGTTCCTCTGGCTGTTGACCCCATAAGGCTTCAATGACCTGAGCCGTGCGCTCGTGCAGCACGCGACGCTGTTCTAGCAGCAAGGAGTTGTACGCCACTTCCTGGGTAAGGGCGTGCTTAAAGGTGTATTCCACGTCTGGCAGAGCCGGTTGTTGGTAGATGAACTCGGCGCGCTGCAAGCGGGTGAGTAACCGCTGCAGGTCGTCTTCGGCTTGCTCTACAACCTGTCTGAGTAGACTCAACGAAAACTCTTTGCCAATGACTGCAAGAGCTTGCAGCAAGGATTTCTCCTCGGGAGCAAGTCGATCGATGCGCGCTGCCAGCACCCCCTGTACGGTCGGCGGAATGTGGAGAGCCGTTGGCAGGGAGACTGGGGAGGTTGCTCCTGCACGACCGCGAAGCAGCACTCTCTCTTCGACTAAGGCCTGTACGATTTCTTCCATGAAGAAGGGGTTCCCTTCGGTCCGGTCCAGAATGAGCTGGCGGAGAGGCAGAAGAGCTGCTGCTTGTGCCGTGCCGACTCTTTCCTCCAACACCGCCGTGAGAAATTCTTCGGCGTCCTGGCGCCCCAAGGGAGCGAGGTGGAGTTGGGTAGTAGGAGTCTGGTTGCTCCAATCATGCTGGTATTCAGGGCGGTAGTTAACTAACAACAGAATACGCGCCGCGGCAATCTTTTTGCCAAATACGGTGAGAAAGGCCTGAGTCTCGTCGTCGATCCAATGCAAATCCTCACAGATGAGGATAAGGGGCTGGTTGAGACTCTCGCGCAACAGTAAGCGGAGGATGGCCGCAAAAGTGTACTGCCGTCCCACCTGCGGGTCCACCTGCGGCAGAGAGGGGCCGGTCTCGGAGGCGCCGAGGAGCGCAAAGAAATAGGGTAGGGTATCTTCGAAGGCGCGCTCCAGAGTCAACACCTTGCCGGTGATTTTCTCCCGTCGCTTGCGCTCGTCGTCTTCCAGCGTGATGTGAAAGTAATCTTTCAAGAGTTCAATGAGGGGCAGATACGATGAGGCTTTGCCGAGGGAGACAGAAAAAGTCTCCAGCACCAGACATTCTCGCTGCGCGGTCACCTTGAACTCATGAAAGAGTCGGGATTTGCCCACCCCTGGCTCGCCGCGGACCGCGATGATCTGCCCGTGCCCTAGTCTGGCTTGTGCCAGCGCCTGGTTGATTTGCGCTAGTTCATTCTGCCGACCCACGAAGCGCACCAACCCGCGGCTGGCTGACACTTGCAAACGGGTACGCAGTGGGCCGACGCCAAGAACCTCATAAATGTACACCGGCCCGCTGACGCCTTTGACTTGGGCCGCGCCCAAAGATTTGAACTCGAAGTAGCCTTGTGCCAGCCTTTGTGTCTGTTCGGAGACCAGAATCGACCCCGGCGTGGCGAGCTGCTCCATGCGTGCGGCCAGGCTGGTGGAGTGACCAATCGGCGTATAATCGGTGTGGAGATTGTCGCGACGGATCGAGCGCACTATGACTTCGCCGGTGTTCAGTCCCACCCGAATCTGTAGGTTCAGCCCTTTCTCTCGCCGTAACTTCTCGGCGTAGCGCTTGCTGTCCTCCTGCATGCGGAGGGCCGCATAGAGGGCACGTTGGGGATGGTCTTCGCGCGCGAGAGGGGCGCCAAAGAGGGCAAAGATCCCATCGCCGGTGGATTGTACTACGTAGCCTTCATAGCGATGGACGGCATCCATCATCAGCTTAAGAGCAGCATCAATAATCTGGCGGGCCTCTTCGAGATCAAGATCCTCGATCAGCTCCATGGAGCCTTTGATATCGGCAAAAAGGGCAGTGACAGTCTTACGCTCGCCATTGAGTGCGCCTCTGGCCTCCAGGGCTGCTTGCTCGGCGAGGATGTGTTCGGCAAGGTGTGGAGGAGTCCAGAGTCCTGGCGTCCGGTGTCCGGTGTCCGAGGTCCGAGGTCCGAAGTCCGGAGCCTTTTGGACGCTAGACGCTAGACCCTGGACACTAGACTGTCGAGACTGCCGCGCCAGCGGCGTGGCACACTCGTTACAGAACTTCGCGCCGGGTCGATTTTCGCTCCCACAGGCGGAGCAGTACAGCGGCAACGGAGCGGCGCACTCATCGCAGAATTTCGCGCCTTCGCGATTTTCACTGGCACAGTTTGGACAGCGCATGGGCGTTTCTTTTCGACCCCGATCGACTGAGCATGCAAGTGTAATGGTAGAGAGGTAGCATGCTATGTTTCTACCGCTCCTCTTTCAATGGCCAGTGTATGGAGGCGGTTTAGGCGTCATCAGGAAAAGAATTAAGGCAAGGGCGCTGGTTAGGGCACCGCAAGTAAAAGCGAATCGGTAGCTGCCGGTGAGGTCGCGTAAATAGCCCGCAATCATTGGTCCCCATGCACCTAACATGCCCGAGCCGGCAAAGAGAAAACCGGCAATCGCGCCAGCGTGCAGTCGGCCGAAAAAGTCGCCGATCAGCGCGGGAAACAAGGTCGCCATCCCTCCGTAAAAGAAGCCAAACGCCGCCGCCCCGAGATAGAGAGTCGTCAGGTTTCGGGCAGACAGGAACAAGAGAAAGGCGACTACTTGTAGGGCGAGGCTGAGTACCAACCCTTGCTTGCGCCCGAGCCGGTCAGAGAGTGGTCCCAGTGACAGGCTCCCACAAAAAGCGCACAAACCCATGAGACTGACGGCGAGAGCGCCTTGGGTAGGAGACAAGCCGAGGTCCCGGGCAAAGGCGACAATGTGGACGAACGGCACGGGGACGGTCAACAGCATGATGACGAAAGCCGCGCCTAGCATCCAAAAGGACGGGAGAGTCCAGGCGGCTTGCAGCGTCCAGCCGGTGAGCAGAGGTCCTGGTGCGGTTGCTGTGCGGGCATGATCTCCCGCTGGGGTTGGCACTGAGTCGCCATCGGGCGTTAATCCCAACAAATCGGGGCTGCGGACCATGAAGCGCGCCAGGATATTGAGAAAGATGAGGATCACTACGCCAAAAGAAAAATAGACCGGACGCCATCCCCAGCGGGCAATAAGGGCAGAGGCTAAGGGCGGACACGTGAGAATCCCACAACTACTACCACTAGAGGCCAGCCCTAGCGCCAATCCTCGCTTGCGCTGGAACCACTTCACCACTGTGGTATTGCACGGGATGTAAGCGGTACTCATGCCGAGAGCGGCAATGAGTCCGTAGCAGACATAGAGCTGCCACACTGCCGACATCTGGCTGGTCGCGATGATTCCACTCCCGAGTAATGCCCCGCCGACCGCGATCACCAAACGCGGTCCGCGACTGTCAGTGAGCCGGCCGCTCATCCAGCTACAGCCGGTATAGACCATGGTAT
>JACQEL010000441.1 GCA_016200595.1 Deltaproteobacteria bacterium | reverse complement strand
CAGGACTGCTCGCCAATAGCCCCCACCACTGTGACGCTGAAAGAGAACAATCGTGCGCTTGATGAGTGAGAGCGAGGTTCCCACGAGGTGCTTGGCAATCTCGTGGTGGACGCCGCGCATCAGTGGCTTCAGGTACTGCCGGTCGTAAGGGAATACGGCGGGCCAACGGGCACGGAAGACCTCAAGGAGTTCCTTCTGCGCCTGCGCATCACGCTGCCGATGGTTAGGCTGTGGGGGCGTCACCTGTGACGGTTGCTGAGTGAACTGAGCTTTCGTCTGGACTGGTGGCGACACAGTACGCTGAGGAGATGGCTTGGTGGTTGGTATGGGAACGGGACGCGGAGCTTGAGGAGTTGAAGCTGTAGATTGTCCGTTGTTGGCGCCTACCGTGGTGGTGGGCTGCGGTTTCTTTTTCCGTATGACAACTGTTGGTCGAGAGACCTCTGGGGTTTTTCTCTGTCGCATCATAATAAGAGCATAGGTGGTTTGTGCGCGTGTAGCAAATTCCTCCTCTCCTTCTTCGGAGAGTGCGTTTGGGGCTATGGGGTCTGGTAAGAGCTTACAGTTGCCCGAGGGAAGAGTCCAGCCTCGCACCATCCCCGGGTGCATAACAATTTCGTGGTAATTCAATCAGAGTTGCCTGCCACCCCGCCGTTCACCCTTCGACGAGCTCAGGGCGAACGGGGCTGGGGTTTAAATGCGTTGGTAACTTTCCGTTCGTGCTGAGCTTGTCGAAGCACGCAGACAGGGAGTCACCAGCCTGCCAATATTTTGATATGCACCCATCATCCCCCGCTCACAGCTTCTCTTCTTCCTTCGTGGCCGCCCCCTTTTGTTGGTGGCGTTGGAGCCGCAGTCTGAGCGCAGCTTCATCCCCCTTCTGCTCGGCCTCGTGAATCTCCCCACGGAGCCGTTCTTGCTCAGACCGCCGTTGGGTATGACGGATTCTTGTCATGCAGTCGTGCAATAACTGTTCACGTTCTTGCTCCTCAGTGTCTCCCTTTTCACGCGCATACGCCTTGGTAATACGCTCCACCATCGTTCTCGGCAGTCGATCCAGAAAAGCGCCAAGATCGAGCTTGCCCGTTTCTTCCCACGCCGCAATGATTTCTGCCGCTAGCTCCTGCCATTGTTGAAAGGCCGACACGATCCCTTCTCTCGCCACCCGCAGAGCTGCGTGGCGATCAATCAACATGAGTTGAATTAACTCGGCTTCAGCCACCTCCTGTGGGCTCTGCACCGTGCGACGCGGCACAGGGGGCTGTAGCTGTGCGCGGGGCGTATCTTGCGAGGCGGTCTGACGTAGCTCCTCCTCATTCACCCCAAACCGCTGAGCGATTTGGGTGAGCAAAGCTCCACGCGCGACGACATCCGTCATCGGCTTGAGCACAGCCAGAGCTTCTCGTGCCGCTTGTGCACGTTGAAAGGCCGAGGCGCCCGGCGGGGGTGCATGACGGGCGAAGTAGAAATCTTCCAGGGGTTCGGCCTGGTCGACCAGTTCCCCGAGTTTAGCTGAACCCTGCTTACGGACGTAAGTATCCGGGTCGTCTCCCTGAGGCAGAAATACTCCTTTGCCTCGTAACTCAGCCTCTACACACAAAGGAAAGGCTCTATCTGCAGCACGGCGTCCGGCTTCGTCGCCATCGAAGAAAATGTAAATCTCGGTAGTGAAGCGACGTAATAACTTGAGTTGTTCGGCTCCCAGCGCCGTGCCGAGCACAGCCACAGCCTCACCGTAGCCAGATTGGACCAAAGCCAAGAGGTCGATATAGCCTTCAACCACTAACACCCGACCACTACGGCGTATGGCGTCTTTTGCCTGAAAGAGACCATACAGCACACTACCTTTTTTGTAGAGGACAGACTCCGGTGAATTGAGATACTTAGGGAGGACGCGGGCTTGCCCGGTACCAGGGGGCTGCTCTTGCGCCATGGGTAGCAGCCGTCCACCGAAAGCCACGATACGACCCATGCTGTCAGTGATAGGGAAAATCAGCCGGTGGCGAAATTTATCGTAATACTGACCCTCCGTTCGCTTGCCGACGAGCCCGAGCTCCGCGGCTTTCTCCAAGTCCGCTCCTTGGCCGGAGAGAAACCGTACCAAGCCATTATTCCATGAAGGCGCAAAGCCAAGATGAAACTGCTCCGTAATTTCCTTGGTGAGACCACGTTCGGCCAGATAGTCACGGGCAATCCCACCGGCATTGCCCCACAAGCAGCGCTGAAAATAGGTCGTCGCCAGGGCATTAAGTTTGTGCAGCCGCGCGCGCGCTTGCGCTTGAGGGTCTTGCTCCGCCTGCGGTAAACTCACCCCCGTCTTGGCCGCAAGACGCCGAACCGCTTCCGGGAAAGAAATCCCTTCAATCCGGGTCAGAAAAGTAAAGACATTGCCCCCAACCCCACAGCCAAAGCAATGAAAGAACCCGCCTTCCTCGTTGACACTAAAAGACGGCGTATGTTCGCTGTGGAAAGGACATAGTCCGACATAATTCCGGCCTGTCTTACGCAGGGCAACGTAGGCAGAGAGGCACTCGACAATACTGATACGGGCACGGATCTCAGTCAGAATAGTATCGGGAATCCGTTCGGCCATAGGGATGGACCCATCCGGCCCACACATCAGCGTCAGTGGCGGGGCCAAAAAAAACACCCACCCCGTGAGGAGTGGGTATCAAATAGTCAATGCAGCACAGCTCCCTGTTCAGGGGCGCACGGCATAGAGTTAATACATCGAACGGCTCGCGCGGCGCAAGGCTCGTTTGCGAGCGGCAATGGCCTTGCGTTTGCGTCGTACGCTGGGTTTTTCGTAATATTCGCGCTTCTTCAGTTCTTGTAGAATGCCGGCCTTTTCACACTGTTTCTTAAACCGGCGAATCGCGCTTTCGATCGGTTCGTTATCTTTAACACGCACTCCTGCCATGTTGTGGTCACCCCCTCCCCCGGGCAGGTGTCTTGGGATATGGACCTCCACACCCTAGAGGTTTTCCTCTGAAAGTCAAGGTGTAGTGTCGCCAGTGTAGGGCTGCCGTCTCGGCGGCCGCAGCCCAATACTGTTCGGCACAAATACTGCACCTGGGATAACAATCCGCCGGTCTCACCGCCGGGGGTTGAAACCCCCGGCTACCCTCAGGCCCGCACGCCGTGCTGGCGGGTGCCGCGGAGCGGCACGGGACGGTAGGCCGGTCTTTTAAGGCCGGACGGAAGAGCGAGGACACCTCTGGTAAAAGTCGAGCCGAACAGTATTGGCTGCAGCCGGCAGGGGGGACGCCTGCACCACAAACAAACCACGACCTCTGTGCAGCTTGCCAAGAAATGGTTATGCACCATGTCGGCTACTGAATCGTGAAGGGCTTGTTACTGAGATCTTTGATCGTAGAGTCGCCGACACTCAGCACTCGGATCTTTCCCTGCGTGGTCGCCGACCCCGTCCCGATCCACGTCTGCTGCCCGTCATTGGCGGTGTTGGCAATGATGGTCGTCCAGGGTGCCACACCCGTCCGTGAGAGCTGAATATGCACATTGCCACTCACCCCGACCGAGACCCAGCGAATGGT
>JACQEL010000440.1 GCA_016200595.1 Deltaproteobacteria bacterium | reverse complement strand
GCTTCAGGAAATCGATCAGTTTGGGCACCCCTCGAACGGTCAGATAAGGCGTAATGGTGTGATACCCCTCAGGAATTGGTTTGACTGCCATTGTCGCTTCCTCCTGTGTTCGTTGAATTTCTTGCTCAGGAACTTCAAGCCCATACCGACCGTTACCTCGGCGGCCCCTTAGGGAACTTGGGCAGCTCTGGGTTCAGGTAATCCCACGGTTGGGCGCTATCGGTGTAAATATCCATCGCTGGCCTGTGACTGCTTGGATCATCCAAACTGCCTGGCATGATCCCCATGAGATCGGGCATAACCGCCGGCTTGCCAAACAAGCGGGAGCCGCAGGTGGGACAGAACCCCCGGCTCAAAATGTTTCCACTATCACCCTTCACATCGTAGTATTTCACCTCCCCGGTGATGTTTACGGCATTCCGCGGCACGAAGAGCACAGAAACATACGCACTACCGGTCGCCCGCTGGCAATCGCGGCAGTGACAATTGGCGGTCATCACTGGTGCAGTGGAGCATTCATACCGGACCGCTCCACACATACAGCCGCCAGTAAAAGGTGTTGTCATAACAGCACTCCTCCTTTCAGTTGTGATATGTGTGTTACTTTCCAGCCTCTTGACATAGTGTATTTATATACACTATATAGAGACCTATGTCAACCACTCCCCTTACTGCTCGTCAGCAGCGGCTTTTGCAGGTCATCGAAGACTCGCTCACAAAACGTGGGTATGTCCCCACGCTCCAGGAAATGGCCCACGCCATGGGCATTGCGTCCCTGCATGGGGTGAAAAGGCACTTGCTCGCGTTAGAACGTAAAGGGTATATCCGCCGCTTCCCTGGCCGCCGTCGCGCGATCGAGATCACGCACCACGTCCTGCCTATAGAAGGGAGCATCCCGATTCTGGGGCGGGTTGCTGCTGGGCGGCCCCTCTTAGCCGTAGAGAATCAAGAAGGAGCGCTCAGTCTGGGACCGGCACTGCTCGGGAAAGGAACACATTTCGCGCTACGAGTGCAGGGGGACAGTATGATCGAGGAAGGAATCCAGGAGGGCGATTATGTGGTTGTCCGTCAGCAAGACACCGCGGACCCAGGGGAGATTGTCGTGGTGCTCTTGGGTGAAGAAGTCACAGTCAAGCGACTGCAACAGAAAGGCACGAGCTTCTTTCTGGAAGCCGCCAATGCGGCTTATGCTCCGATTCCGCTGACGAGTCAGTCTCCATCCCCACGGATTTTGGGCACGGTAGTGGGCGTGTACCGAGACCGACGCCGACGGCATTGAGCGCTCAAACTAGTGTAGTCCTTGCTTCAAGGCTCGGTATTCGGAACCAATCCGGTAGTTCGATACAGTAACGTGTGTCCCTCTTGTTCTAGTAAGGATAATGAGACGAGGGACGAGAGACTCTGCAAATCTGCTTCTGTGGGCAAGTCCTGTTTGACCGCGGCCGGATTCCGTGGCGTAAACTTCCGTGCGTTATGGAAATACACCACGACTGCTTGTCCGGTCTCAAGCCGCCTGATCATCTCCATTCCGGCAGGTAGGTGAGTGTCAGCAAATCTGGGCAGCGCGCACGAGGTTCTCCCAGTGCGAAAATAGACCGCAGTCGGATAATTTGAATAAATCAAAGTATCTGAGGCAAGGTCGTGCAGTCGGGCTGCGACTTTATCAAATTGCCACTCTTTTGCTGTGAACCCACGCCCATACACGTGAAGGTAAATGAAGGCCGCCGCTCCTGCGACCGTATAGACTCCTATCATTGCGCTCCCAATACTGTACAGCGCGACTCGCAGAGCTGACCCTCGCACGCTCACCTGGAAGAGGGCGTGCATCAAGTAGAGAACTACAATGAGCCCGGCAATGTAAGCTGGAGAGAGAATGCGGTTGTCGATCTCAAACGGTGCCGTAGCATCGAAGTAAGCGGTAGCGACGAACAATAGTACTGGGTAGAGAAGAAAAAAAACGAGGAACAAAACCGGCGTTTTCGCTAGACGAACCGGGAAGGGAGAGCCGTTACTCTGGCGCAGGGTAAGGACAAGAAGTCTGCTACCGGCAGCAAGTAGTCCGGCAATTGCGAAGAACAATATCACTGAGGTCAAGACGTCCTGAGCCGGGAGAAAAACAATTCTGTCACTACCAGGGACTAACCATGAAGAGGCGATCATCACCAACGCCCGCACATTGTCGAAGGAAACCGGGTGAAAGCGCGGAATCCTTCCTACTGCATTGCCAGAGAGAAAGAAATTCCTCAAACTCCACAGCGCAATCGGCAAAATGCTTACTATTCCACAGAGGATCGCAGCAGCAAACTTTCGACGATATCCCTGCCTCCCCAATACAAAGATCCCTGCGACTGCCGCGGCAATGAGAGTGCCTCCCACGTACCGAGCAAGACAGGCCAACGCAATCGCCGACGATCCATATATGAGCAATCCTTTTCTCCCTGTTTCCAGGTAAACACTTATGGAAAGGAGTCCCGCCATGCCAAAGAAGAAAAAGAGCGGCTCTGTCCACGCGGTAGAATGAGTCTCTATCATCGCCGGAGAACTCAGCATGAAAAACGAGCCCAGCGCTGCAGGATAGAGAGAGTTGTTAGTGTAGCGCCGAAGAACAAGGCCGACAAGGAGAATATTCGCTCCAAAGAGGAGCAGATTCAGCCACCGGGCGGCCAGCACAGGGGCGATACCGGCCTTGCCGAACAGAGCAAGCAACGCGGGAAAAAGGGGTGGGAAGCGGGTGGTTGGAGTTTCGTTGCCCTCACAGTTCGTTGCAACGAATCCGTGACCATCACTAAGGTTGCGAGCAAGATCAAAATAGACTACCGAGTCCGGGGTGACGCCCACTCCTGGCGTAGTCGCGAATAGCAGACTGAGCATCCCTATCCCCGCCAGAAAAAGCAGGATCGCGAGAATAGGTAGCCGCTGGAGAAACTTTGAGATCCGCTCCATAGATCTCTGCGGATTTTCTCAACGCAGGGAGTGACGCACTACTCTCCCTGCCGCTACACACGGCTCCGCGTACCGTCAGATCTTTTTCTTCTTCCGCGCTACGTAATCGACCAGCAGGTATTCGCCGAGATGATCAGGGCGGGTATAGAAAGCTCGGCCGCGGTTGAGCTGTGTCATCTTATCGACGAACGCGCGTAAACTCGGGCTGTCGTCGAGCATAAAAGTGTTGATGGTAATCTTGCGTTGGGTCGCGCGCTCGACCTCTCGCAGCGTTTCTTGCGCCGCGCGCATGCTGATGCCGCCAAACGACAGCGGCCACTCACAGTACAGGCGACCACGCGAAAAATAGGCGGTAGGCTGACCGTCAGTGACGACGATAATATTCTGATTGTGGCTGGGATGGCGGTGGAGCAAGTCGCTGGCCAGGCGGATGCCGTCTTGCAGGTTGGTAAACGGATCTCCCATGTTCCAACTGGCCTCAGGCAAGTCTTTAATCTTCAATTCTACCGCGCGGGTAAAAAACCCGACGACCGAAAAATAATCCCGTGGATAGCGCGTACGAATGAGACTCTCTAGCGCCAACGCCACTTTTTTGGCGGCGGCGAAGCGTCCTTCCCAACTCATCGACCAGCTCATGTCGAGCAGCAGGACGGTCGAACTGGTAGTCGTATGGTCAGTATCGAAGATAGTGAAATCTTCCGGCCCCATTTTGATGGGGATACCACCGCCGCTGCGGAGCAGCGACTTCTTCAGGGTCCCGACCAGATCAATATGCATGGGGTCGCCATACACATAAGGTCGGACTTCGTCGAGTTTGATCTCGGCAATACCACGATGATCAGCGGAGTGCGTGCCACTGCGGTCACGCAATAAGTTGGCGTAGATATCCTGGAGCGCCAACTGGCCCAAACGGCGCACCCCTTTGGGCGAGAGCGCGACGCGGCCTTCCTTGTAGATAAGAAAGCCGGCCTCCTCCAGCATCGCCTGCATTTGCTGGAGGTTCTCGAGGTCTTGCCAGGCCCCTTGGCCCATGAGTTGGCG
>JACQEL010000439.1 GCA_016200595.1 Deltaproteobacteria bacterium | reverse complement strand
GGCAGCACCTCGGTGAAACTCGCTCTTTTCTGGGGGCAGTTGCTGATAATAGTCGGTGATCAGCGATTGCAGCTTATGTACAGAGCGAGCGAGTGGATTCTCCTTATGGGCAGCAGGCGAGAATGTTCCTTCAAGCTTTGCGCCACAGTGAGAACAAAACTGCTCTTCCGCCTCCGCTGGCGTGCCGCATTGAGAGCACGTGCGACTCTCTGGAGGCACGCTTTTCTCGTTGACCTGCGGCGTTGCCAGAGAAGCCCCATCGTGATGACAAAAGTTCTTTGTGTCATCATATGCTGTCTGACACTGAGGGCAGATTTTCATAGTGCGAACCCTCTCTAAGAGACTGTCGTGTATCTAGAGCATGCCTTGGTGGCTTTTCCTGGTAGTTCCTTACTATCGTCTGCTAGACACTCTGCCTAGCGAGGAATTCTTTCAACACGGTGAGCAAGGGCTCGCGCGCTGCAGTCACGAAGCCATGGCCGGCGTTGTCGAAGATGGCAAGTTCAGCGCCGGGAATCTCGCGGGCGAGGATTTCGGAGTTCGCCGCTGGGATCAGTACATCATCGCGTCCGGTCGCCACTAAGGTCGGCGCGGTGATTTCCTTCAGCTGCTTGTAGACCCGCAGCGTCATCGTCGCTTGGAAGTGGCGCTCATAGGCAAAGCGCGGGGTGACGTGGGCGAGTACGCGCGGCAAGTGGGCCTCTAACTCGGCGCGGTGTGTACGGATAAACTCCTCGGAGAAAGACAGCTTCCAGCCTTCCCGCGCCGCCTCTTCGGGCGTCTGGCCAGCACGTCCTTCTAAGGCTTTGAGCGACTCCGGTGGAGCCGCAACCGCATGCTTACCGCCGGGTGTGGTGCAGCCCAAAATCAGACTGGCGACACGTTGGGGGTAATGAATCGCCAGTTCCTGAGCGATCATCCCGCCCATCGATACGCCAAAAACATGAGCACGGGGGAGAGCGAGTGCGTCGAGCAGGCTGACCGCGTCGCTGGCGAACATGGCAATCGAATAGGGTACGTCGGGCTTATCGGAAAGCCCAGTGCCGCGGTTATCGTAAGTGATGACTTTATGAGTTTTGCTCATTGTCCGGACAAACTCCGGGTCCCAGGCCGCAGCCGGTGCACCTAACCCCATAATGAGTAGGAGCGGCTGTCCTTGGCCTTCGAGCGTGTAATGTAGATTGATTCCGTTGACCTCAACATGTGGCATAATTCCTCCTTCTCTGACCTTCCTTATTATCAAGGGCTTAGAGGGATTGCCAGGGAAATAGTATCTGGTGTAGATCTAGCCCTGTGCAAAGCCCCGCTGAACCAATCTTAACTGAAACCCCAGATTTGCGGCAGGTAGTTAAGGTGCTGTCGCGGATTAAGGTCGTGGCTTCGCTCTATCATATCGTTGAAGTCTGGCTGGTGATTGCCGCAACGGTATATATCAGCGCTGTGCTGGTTCCATTGCATACCGGAATCCTAGGAGTTTTCGTCTATCTGATGGCCGTGGCGGTGGTTGCCTCGCGCCAACACGCGTTGATGGTCCTGACCCACGAAGGTATTCACAAACGGCTGTCACGCACGCTGTGGGTGAATGATTGGCTGGCTCGCTTGGCAGCGGCATGCCCCGTGTTCATCTCTCTCGCGAAATGGCGATTCATTCACCTATATCACCACCAGTATACTTATACTGCCGCTGATCCTGATCGGGCGATTTATGCTCGTTATCCGCTCGGCAGCAAAAAATTCCTGCGACTGTTGCTACGGGACCTGTCCGGGCTGAATGTAATTGGTACTTTGAAATACTTCGTTGATATTCCTCTGGTAACATCGGATTTTAACCGACGGTTTCTCGGCGAGACCCGCGCAGCCCAATACCGGCCGATTGCTGATATGGGTGCGTTCTTTCTCTACTGGACGGTGATGCTGGGCGGTGGCTTATATTGGGGCGGCCGTACGGCAGCGCTGTTATTCGTGCTCTATTGGCTGGTTCCGTATTGCACGGTGACCCAGGTCTTCTTTCGCATTCGTGGCGCGATCGAGCACGGTAACGTGCCAGACCCAGAGAATCCTTACCGACAGACGCGGACCTATTTCATGCATCCAGCCCTGGGATTTTTCTTCTCTCCCAAGTTGGTGAACTATCACCTGGAGCACCATCTTTACCCTTCGGTGCCCTTCTACCATCTTCCCCGACTCCACCAGGTGCTACAGCAGACGGTATATCCACAAGAGAGCGGCTACTGTGAGCCGTTCGCTTCGAGTTTGCCCAAGCTCGTCCAATGGGAAAAATAAGATCGCTCTCGCCTCGGCTGAGCGCCGAGAGCACTCGTTCATGATGAACAATTCGAGAACTGAGGACAAATGAAATGAATGGATGAATTTATTTCTTTCACCCCCGTCGAATATACTAGAAGAGAGAAACAGTTCTTCCTTCTCCCTCAGTACGCCCCCTGTTTTTCTCTTCTTGTCTCCTCCCTTCCTTGCCCACGGCCGAAGAGCTCCCCGCTCTTCGGCCACCTCCTAGCAACCAATAGGTGTCGCAAAAGGACTTTAGAGTGCTACGCTGCTCTCTGAGTTTCCGTGTTCTTCTCGTGTAGTGCAGGGAAGCGTGACGGTGAAGGTACTTCCCCGGCCGGGCGAACTGTCTACTTTGAGGGTTCCACCAAGGAGGAGAATGAGTTTCTTACTCACTGCCAAGCCTAATCCCACACCGCCGGATTGAAGAGTACGTCTGGACTCAATTTGCTGGAATTCATCAAAAATTCGCCTCTGGTCGTCAGGATCAATTCCCACCCCTGTATCTTCTACCCAGATCTCCAAAGCGTGGTCAGGCGCCCTGGCTCCTACGGCAATGTGACCAGCCGTAGTAAATTTGACGGCATTTCCTAAGAGGTTATCAAGAACCTGGCGAAGGCGCGCTTTATCAGTGGTAATGACGGGAAGCGGACAGTCGCCTACCCGGCGGAATGATAACCCCTTATCATGAATCACCTTTTCCCACTGCGTGCAGATGTCTTGGAGGAATTGCTCGGCGTCTATCGGCTCCGGATGGATTTGAAATTCTGCCCGCTCAATCCGCGCCAGATCGAGCAGATCGTTAATTAAGGCAATCAGATGGAGGACCGATTTGCGGACTCGATCCAAAGTCTCGGCTGTGGGGCGATCAACCTGGCCGATGATCCCTTCGCGAATGAGATCGACGTAGCCCAAGATGATATTCAGTGGTGTACGGAGTTCGTGGGAAACGCTGGCAAAGAAGGCGGATTTCTGCTGGTTGGCTTCCTGCTCGCGTCGGAGAGCGCGCTGGAGTTGCGCATAGAGCTGGGCGTTGGTAATACCGTGGACGGCTTGGTCGGCTAGGGTTTGTAGAATACGCTCGTCGTCAAGGGAAAAAGCCCGAGAAGCGGTAGTCAACACCGCGAGAGCGCCCATTGGCCGTTCTTCTTGCCATAAGGGAACGGCGAGGAGAGAATGGGTGAAAGCCCCGCCAGCTGCACTGTCCCGCAGGGTAAGAGGTTGAGAATCGGTCTCTTGAACTTCGACCTGGCGTATGGCACGCTGTTCTCTAACGACCATATCGGTTAAGGACTCGGCGAAAGGGATGCGTAATCCTCGCCAATGGGCAAGAAAACCCGAAGCGCTGGCGACCTCTACCTCATTGTCGGCAGTGCATAAGGTCAGGAGTCCTGCCTCACAGCCGAGCAAGCGAGCTCCTTCTCCTGCGACTAATCTCAAGATGTCTTGCAGGTTCAAAGTAGCAGAAATAGATTGCCCTACGCGCCGCAAGGCTTCAGATTCGCTTAGATGCCGCTCTTGCTCGGCGTGCAGACGGATATTCACGAGTACATGGGCGGTCTGGTCAGCGGGGAACTGTAGTAGTTCTTCCTCATGGCGAGGAATAGTTGCCTGTTGGGGTTGCCACCCGGCCAAAAGGACTCCTATGATGCGATGAGCGGCGCGGAGCGGTACGACTAAGAGCGACGTGTATCCTAGGCCGTGCAGAATCTCGAGTAGTTGTGCGGTTAACGGAGGGGTTGAGAGATCAGCCATATATACTGGCCAACCGACCTGGAGGATTTTTCGGGTAAAGGCGTCTTCCAGAAGAATACGCTGGCCATGTAAGGAAGGGTCGGTTTGGGTCCAGATCTCAAGCTCTTGTCTTTCAGGAGTCAACAGTCCTAGCATGAGGCCTTGCAGTTGGCAGAGTTGCTGGGCAGCTTGGGTGAGCACTGGCAAGAGTAGGGAACCCTCGAGAGCAGGTGTCAGCGCCCGGCTAAATTCTTGCAATACCTCTGCTTCAATGATTTTTTT
>JACQEL010000019.1 GCA_016200595.1 Deltaproteobacteria bacterium | reverse complement strand
TTCTGCCCTGGGTGCCACGGGCAGCTTGCCTGCCCGTGCCCAGCCACCAGCACTGGCGGACCAGCCGCCAGTGGCACCCCTACCCAGTCCTGGGTACATCTCAATGAAACCGCGCTAGTATGCGCCGCGCTAAACCGCACCGCCATTTTTCAACAACGTACGCACGCGCTGGAGATCCTCATCACCCTCGGAGAAACGATCTTCAAGCGAGCCCTGGCGCGAGGTTACTTCGTCCAATTCACGTTCAATCCTCTCAACGTGGACGAGGAGCGTAGAGAGCGCACGCGCTACCGGGTCCGGTAGGTCGGCATGATCGAGGGCAATAATCGGCCTACCGGACGGTTGGTGACGTCCTTCCTCTTTGACGACTTTACCTGGGATACCCACTACCGTCGAATGAGCAGGCACTGAATGCACGACGACCGAACCGGCACCAATCCGGCTGTGTCGGCCAATGGTAATCGGACCAAGTACGGCCGCACCCGCACCGATCACCACCCAGTCCTCAATCGTCGGATGCCGTTTTCCTCTCTCCAGGCTGGTCCCGGCGAGTGACACGCCCTGATATAAAGTCACGTCGTTGCCAATCTCTGCCGTCTCGCCAAGAACCACGCCCATGCCGTGGTCGATGAACAAGCGCCGACCGAGGCACGCCCCGGGATGAATCTCTATACCAGTGAGAAAGCGGGAGCCGTGGCTCACCACGCGCGCCAACGTCGTCCACCCACGACCCCAGAGCCAGTGGGCCAGACGATGAAACAGCACGGCATGAAATCCAGGGTAGGCAAGGACAACATCCCACTTCGAGCGCACCGCCGGGTCACGCTCGAAAACCGCCTGGATGTCTTCTTTAAGTTGCACCCAGAATGACGGTTGGGGGTCAGGGGTCAGGGGTCGGTCTTTCGCCTGAGTTTCCATTTGCTCCTCTTTTCATCACTCTCGGCCGCTACTCCAGACCGCCTCTTCAACTAGCCTCTAAACCAGGAGGCAAGAGATTGGTACACATGACTCTCGCACATGCCCAGCGTAGGGGCGAAGCATTTGCCCCGTGTAGACCAATGCCATGGGGAATCTGATATGCAAATGCTTCGCCCCTACCCACTCGACTCCTTCTTCTCAGTCCTCAGTCCTCAGCACTCATTACTCAATACTCAGTCTCTTCTGGCTGATCGCTGATGGCTGATCGCTGATGGCTTCTTATCCTTATACAATTTATACTCGATGCTATCGACTAACGCCTGCCAGCTTGCTTCGATGACGTTGGGCGACACGCCCACCGTTCCCCAGCGGTCCTGCTCGTCGCCGGACTCGATGAGCACACGCACCGTGGCTCCTGTCCCTCCGTCACCTCCCAGCACTCGGACCTTGTAGTCATGCAGGACCACCTTCTCTAACTGGGGATAAAACTTAGTCAGCGCTTTACGCAAGGCACGATCGAGGGCATTGACCGGCCCGTTCCCTTGGGCAGCGGTGTGCTCCACCGCGCCATCCGGGCCCTCGACCATAATGGTCGCCTCAGACAACGGCGGCTCGTCTTCCTTGCGTTTCTCGTCAATGACGCGGAAGCCGATCAAGCGGAAATGTCGGACCTGACCGTTGAGCGCCTTTTGCATGAGCAATTCGAATGATCCATCTGCGCCTTCGTACTGGAACCCGGCGTTTTCCAACCGTTTGACGTCGTCGAGAATCGTTTTGACGGCTGGGTCTGAACTCTCGACATCCAGGCCAAACTGCTTGGCTTTGTAGAGGACATTGCTGCGGCCGGACAAGTCGGACACCAGCACGCGTTGGCTGTTGCCAATCAGATCCGGATCGATGTGCTCATAGGTCTCACGATTCTTTTGCACGGCCGCTACATGGAGGCCCCCTTTGTGGGCAAAAGCACTGACTCCGACATACGCCTGACGCTTGTGCGGCTCGATGTTGGCCAGTTCGTACACGAAGCGGGATAATTCGGCGAGTTGTTTGAGTTGGGAGGCACTCACACACTGATAGCCGAGCTTGAGTTGCAGGTTGGGAACCACTGAGCACAAGTTGGCGTTCCCACAGCGTTCACCAAAGCCGTTGATCGTGCCCTGCACCTGAACCGCGCCGCCTTCGACGCCGGCAAGGGAATTGGCTACCGCCATTTCACAGTCGTTGTGGCAGTGAATACCCAGCGGGACGGTGACTGCCTGCGCAGCCGCGCGCAGGCCGGCGAGGATTTCCTCTGGCATGCGGCCACCGCAAGTGTCACAGAGCACCAGTATATCGGCTCCCGCTTGAGCGGCGGCGACTAAACACTCCAGCGCATATTCCGGGTTTGCCCGGTAGCCGTCAAAGAAGTGTTCCGCATCAAAATAGACCTCATCCACACGCTTCTTGAGGTAGGCAATTGAATCGGCAATTACTTCTAGATTAGCCTTTTTTGAGATGCGCAGGTCATCGCGCACGTGCAGGTCCCACGTTTTACCAACGATGGTCACTACTGGAGTCTCGGCTTTGAGCAGCAGGCGGATATTAAAATCCTCGGCTGCGGCAATATTCGCTCGACGAGTCGAACCAAACGCGGCGATGCGTGCATGTTTGAGGTGCAGTTTTTTGACTGCACTGAAGAACTCTTCGTCCCGCGGGTTGGAACCCGGCCAGCCACCTTCAATATAAGCAATACCGAAATCGTCGAGTTTTTCTGCAACCCGCAGTTTATCCTCAAGCGTAAAAGAGACGTCCTCTGATTGACAGCCGTCTCTCAAGGTTGTGTCGTACAACGCAATCCGTTTCATGAGAACCTCATTGGACCGGGGAAATAAAGGCATCGTGCAACACCCGCACAGCCAGTTCAGTGTATTTGGCGTCCACG
>JACQEL010000417.1 GCA_016200595.1 Deltaproteobacteria bacterium | reverse complement strand
ACTTCTTCACTTAAGAGTGCGTAGTTTTCCTTCGGGAAAGAGACTGAGGCGCTTGCTATTTCCTCTTTGTCTTGGGCCTCATCTTCTTTTTTCGTTACAGCCCAGCACGCTAAGTCGTCCTGAGATTGCGGACAAGGACGGCAGAGGGCTGCGATAGGGTGTCGAGGATATTCCAGCCTTGCTTGCGGGCGGTTGAAAGGACGGTGCGCAAGATCGCAAAGGTTTGGGCGCCGGTCTGGGCGCGAAAGCAGCCGGAGATTTTTTGCTTGAGCTTCATCATGCGCATGTCGCGCTCGGCCTGATTGTTCGTGAACGGCACAGCAGGATTCGTCAAGAAGCGCAGCCCCTCGTCCTTGTGGCCGTGCAATCGTACCAAGAGGTTATGCCCTGTGCGGCGGCGCGTTCGTCCGCGCCGCTTGTGGGCCAAAGTTTCTAGCGGCGGCTGCCCTTCATGAAATGCTACCCCGTGTACGAGGATGCGGTCATAGCGCGCTTGCAACCAGACTAGGAAAGCGGGGTTCAGGCGCTCGTGTCGTTGTCGGGCCAGATTAGCGGCATGGCAGGCGTGGCGTAAGAACCGGTACATCGCCCCCGCCCACGGCTCTTGCTCGATGTCGCTAAGGGCTTTCAATTCGCGCAGATGATGCGCGTTGCACAACGCATGAGCCACGCCTGCCCGCGTAAAATACGGTCGCCAGAAATCGTGCACGACCATCCCCTCGACCCCCTCCCACATCGCGCCGCGTTTGCGTGACGTGCGATAGAACGTCAGCAGCCAGGTCGAGGCCACATGCAGCCAGTGCAACAAACCGGCAAGGCGATAGCCCGTTTCATCCAGATGCTTGACGGCAGCCTGCTTGACCTGCGCGCCCATGTGAGCAGCCAGCCCCGTCCATTCCTCGGCCTTCCTTTGCGCCCGGGTGGCGATGGTGGCCGCTGACAACTCCACCCCGAACACCTCCCCCATCAATTCGGCCAGCCGGTCCTCGGGGATGAAGTGCCAATGCTGCAAATACACGACCAGCGCCGCGATGTGCGGGCCGTATTGCGCCGGCGCCGTCACGCCGGCCGGAAACGCCGCCTCGGTTTCTGCGCCGCAGCACGGACACTGGCAACGAGAGGCGCGAGGCTCCGTGACCTCAACCGGATGAGGCTTTGGCAGCTCAAACGTCTGCCGTTTCCGATGGCCCGTCGCATGGTCTAGATCTAGAGCCGCGCCGCAGCTAGCGCAGACACATGGACAATAATCGACAACCTTGTCGGGATTTGCGACCTGTCGCAGGTTTTTGCCCTCGTGTCCTGCCTGCCCGCCAGCCTTCTTGTCCGTCTTTTCTCGTAGGTTCAGGGGCCGAGGCTTCTTTTTGTAGCCAGCGCTCGACGGCGGCTTGCCGCTGTTCGAGCTGTCCAGCCCTAGCCGCCTCTCCATCTTCTACTCGCGCCAACAACGCATAAATCAACGCGTCTTTCTCATCGCTCGTCAGCTTGCTCAGGTCGGGGCGCTCGCTCATCCTCAGTCTAGAATCACATTTCTTCCCTCTTGGGAATCCCTAAATTCTCTCAGGGTGCTGGGCTGTAACGATTTTTTTAATACTGTTATGAATCTGCGTTCAGTTCAAGAGTGGAGAGGTCAAATTGTGGGCGCTTTATGTTCGAGATGCAAGACAGGACCTTGTTCGGCCAAGCAGGACGAATCGAACCACGAAAAATTAGCATGGAAGGGCAGTCGCTGGGAGGGCGATGGTGTCCTCTCAATCGTGTAGTCATCAAGGACCTACTCTACTGAGAGCGACAAGCATAGGTGTTCCGTTACGGTGGAACGCTTCCGAGAAAAAGTGCGAGCACCCCAGCACGCAGGGGCAGGCAAGACAACGGAGAGGTTATAGCCTTGGGCTTTGCACGTGTGGACTACTTGGGGTAGAAAAATGGAGATCGAGCGAGAAAATCGTACCAGATATTTTCTTTACCGCTTCAACCCCTCTAGGTTTTGTCGTGCGGACGACCCGTCAGTATTGGGAGTTGATACTCGCCAACATCCGGAAGTTGTCGGTAAAGAACTCGACGTACAGGCCTGTCTGCGTCAGCCAGAGCTTGTACGTCACAGCACGCAAGATCGGGCAATATACTTGTTCTATGCCTCACAACCTCCGTACTATCTACTGGAAAGAGCCTTTAATAGAACAAGTCTGTGAGGAGACCGGGGAAGGAGTAATTTTGATCAAAGATCGTCGAACGGGAGAAGTTATTGGTTTTGAACGGCTCTACTATCGGCCAGATTCTCCGGGACAAGCCGTCACGGTTGAGATGGTTGAGGCGGCTTCCTAAGAGCTTGCTGGAGCTGCCGAATTGAGGGTAGCACAATTTTTCAGTATGGAGATAAGAGGTCTCTACCGCAGCAGCCACACCATGATGGCTTTCTGGATGTGCAGACGGTTTTCAGCTTGCTCGAAGACGACCGATTGCGGGCCGTCCAGCACCTCGGCGGTAATCTCTTCCCCGCGATGGGCTGGCAGACAATGCATGACTAAGGCGTTGTTCTTAGCCAGAGCCATTACTGTCGCGTTGACCTGGTAAGGACGGAACGCTTCCCGCCGGATGACACTCTCTTTTTCCTGACCCATGCTGGTCCACACGTCAGTGTAGACCGCATCAGCTCCGCCTACCGCTTCTTCCATTGACCGAGTGATGGTAATCTGCGCGCCATTCTGACGGGCGCGAGCAAGCACCCCAGAGTCAGGCTCGTATCCCGGCGGGCAGGCCAGGGCAAAGGAGAACGGCAGCTTGCTGGCTGCGTTGAGCCAGGAGTTCACCACGTTATTGCCATCCCCCACAAAGGCGACTTTCAAACCGTCAAGACTACCTCGTTGCTCGATCAGGGTCAGGCAGTCAGCCAAAACCTGGCACGGATGAAGGAGATCAGAGAGACCGTTGATCACCGGCACGGTGGCATGGTGGGCTAACTCCAGTACCACCGCGTGTGAGAATGTTCGCACCATGATCAGCTCGACCCAACGTGAGAGATTGCGTGCCACGTCTGGCGCGGTTTCGCGCGTGCCTAGCCCAATGTCTGGTGGCGAGAGATACACGGCGTAGCCGCCAAGTTGTACCATGCCTGCCTCGAAGGTCACGCGCGTGCGCAGGCTGGGCTTTTCGAAGATCATCGCCAGCGTCTTGCCAGCGAGGAGTGGATGCGGCCACCCGTCCTGGCGGTCAGCCTTCAGCCGGCGAGCCAACGCAAAGATCTCTGCAATTTGCTCGCGTGTCAGGTCGGCAATGCTGATGAAGTCGCGTTTCATTGCTGGGCCAGCACTTTCTCCAGAATGGTGAACCCTTCGTCAATTTCGGCCTTTGTCACAATCAGCGGCGGGATGAAGCGCAGCACCTTGCCCCCGGTGGTGTTGATGAGCAACCCTTCCTTAAGGCAAGCCTCAACAATTGGCGCCCCTTCACGCTCCAGTTCGGCACCAAGGATGAGGCCTTTGCCGCGCACTTCTTTGACGAAAGAAAATTTTCCTTTGAGCGCTTGCAGGCGGTTGAGAAAATACTCGCCCATGGCCCGACAGTTCTCTAGGACCCCACCGTGCAGCAGTGTATTAACTACGGCAGTGCCAGAAGCGCAGGCGATGGCATTGCCACCGAAGGTTGAACCATGGCTGCCAAGGTTGAAGCTCTCGGCCACCTCACCACGGGCCAACATGGCGCCGATGGGAATCCCGCCGCCGAGCGCCTTGGCTAACGTCATGATGTCTGGGGTGATCCCTTCGTGCTCGTAGGCAAAGAGTTTGCCGGTCCGGCCCATGCCGGTCTGGACCTCGTCGAGCAGAAGCAGAAGTCTGTGGTGATTACAGAGTTCCCGTAATCCTTTGAGGTAACCGGGCCGTGGCGTCACCACACCACCTTCTCCTTGAATCGGTTCAACAAAGATGGCGACAGTTCGCTCCGAGATTGCCGCCTCCATCGCGCTGAGATCATCGTAGGGGACATAACGAAACCCTTCGAGCAACGGCGCGAAGCCTTGGCGCACTTTCTCCTGGCCGGTCGCCGAGATGGTGGCCATGGTGCGGCCATGAAAAGAGCCGAGCGTCGTCAGAATTTCGTAACGCCCCTCACGTTTATCGCCGCCAAATTTGCGGGCGAGCTTAATCGCCGCTTCATTGGCCTCGGCGCCGCTATTGCAAAAGAAAACCTTATCCGCGAAAGAATTGGTGCACAGCAACTCGGCCAGGCGCGCCTGCGGGATGGTATGGTGCAAGTTCGAGATGTGCGTCAGCGTCGCTACCTGTTCTTGGACCGCCTTGACGACAGCCGGATGGCACTGGCCGAGGTTCATCACTGCCAGACTAGCGAAAAAGTCGAGGTAGGCTTTGCCATCCGCGTCCCATAAGCGACAACCCTGACCACGGACAAAAGCAACCGGGAAGCGCGCGTAAGTGGTACACAGGTACTTGGCGTTCAGGTCGATAATCTCTTGGTTCGTCATGTCGTCCTCCGTACCACCTCTGTGCCGATGCCTTCCTTGGTAAAGATTTCCAGCAAGGTGGCATGGCGCATGCGGCCGTCAATAACGTGAGTTTTCTTCACACCGCCGCGCAGCGCGGCGATGCAACATTCAACTTTGGGGATCATCCCTTCACCGATTGTGCCACTGCGAATGAGAACCTCGGCTTGGTCGCTGCCGAGCGTAGGAATAAGCGTACCGTCTTTACCTTTAATCCCTTCAACGTCGGTCAGCAAAATGAGCTTTTCGGCTTGCAACGCCTCGGCTACTTTTCCCGCGACCAGGTCAGCGTTGATATTGTACGTCTCTCCGTCCTGTCCGATGCCAACCGGCGCGATGACGGGGATAAAGTTCGCTGCGGTCAGTGCATTGATCACACGGGGGTTTACCCCCACGACTTCGCCAACCAGCCCCACATCATGTGTGGTGGGCGGCTGCCCATCCTCGGCAACCGTGACCAACATTTTGCGGGCGATGAGCAGTTCTCCGTCTTTGCCGCTGAGCCCGACCGCTTTTCCGCCTTGGCGGTTGATAAGGGTGACGACTTCCTGATTGATTTTTCCCAGTACCATTTCGACCACTTCCATCGTGGGCGTGTCGGTCACACGCATGCCGCGCACGAAATGCGAAGTGATGCCGAGTTTCTTGAGCATCTCGCCGATCTGTGGCCCGCCGCCGTGCACAACTACTGGATTCATGCCGACGAACTTCAGGAGCACGATATCCTGAGCGAACTGCTGCTTGAGCTCTTCATCTTCCATGGCATGCCCGCCATATTTGACGACTAGCGTCTTACCCGAGAAGCGTTGAATGTAGGGCAGCGCCTCAAGCAGTGTGTCTGCTTTCTGGATCAGCACGTTCACCTCGCTCTTCCATTTCTAGGGAAATAGGAGCTTTATGCCCTGTTGCTCTGGGTGGGTCAATAGGATTAGAAGAAGCTCTTAGCTCTTAGCTGTTAGCTCTTAGCCAGAGCAGATCTCAGTCATAGTATTTGGCTCATCAAAAAACTAAAAGCTAATAGCTAACCGCTAAAAGCTCTTCAGACTCCCAACAACATCCGCGGGTTGTCCACAATCATACGGCGGAGCTGGTTCACGCTCATACCTTCCTGTCTGAGACCTTCGGCAAAGGTGGTGAATCCCTCGACCGGTGGTGGGTTGAGTACCTGCCCGAGGTCGGTAGACAGCGTGCAATGCTCAGGTCCAATCGTCAGCACTTGGTCAGCAATTTCTGCGAGAGATAAAGGGTGAGGGTTCAGGGAGGTGCAGCCGACAAAGCTATGTTCAATCACCGCGCCGAGGCGCGCCAGATCTTGCTGGAGGTCGAGGGAAAGTCCGAGAAACTGTAACGACGCATGCGTGATCGATATGCGGCGCACGCCAATCTCACGCGCGGCCTTCACGACTGCCAGGGCCTCGTCAGGACTGGCGTGGCCAGTGGCTAGACACGCGTCGAAGCCCGCGATCAACTCGCAGATCTCCACGACTTCCCATCTGAGATGGCCCTTCTGGTCGAGGAGATCAATCCCCTCGGCATGGCGCGGAAAAGGATAGGGTAGGCCCGGGTGGGCGAACCCGAAGAGGCGCACGTTCAGAGCCGAGCAATAAGTTGGCATGAAGACAAATTTCGCACCCATCCGCAGCGCTGCCTCGACCGCCACCGGATTGAGCCCACCCACCGGGTAATTAAGCACGACCGCACCAAACAGATCGAGTTGGGGATAACGTGCATGCAAGATCTGCGCACGATCTGCAGTGATCGTCGTATGGTCCTTAAGGAGCGCCCCTCCCATGTGGTGACGGAGGAGATCCTGCACATATTCATCAGCGCTCTGCTTGCGCTCTTGGCAATCGGGCGCGGTGTGAACGTGCAGGTCAAAAGCCCCTTCGAGCAGTTCGGTGACTGGCATATGAGTTCTCCGTGTAAATAATTGCGCTTATTATCCCTTCTGTGTGCGAGAACGCAACCCGGGAAAAGAAAGGGTAAAAGGGCAAATGGTGAAAAGGGCAAAAGGGAAGACAGAGGAAAGACAGAAGACAAATTTCTTCTTTTTCCCATTTTCCCTCTTCCCTGTTCTCCTCTTATCGATTTCCCCGTTTCCCCTGTTCTTCATTTCCCCATTTCCCCTTTTGCCCATTTTCCCTCTGCTTGGTGCGTTGCCCCATTTCACCCGGACGCGTACCGTAACAGTCTCAAAGTCTATCACGCGGCCAAGACTACCGGAGGAACGCTAGCACTGCCGCTGTCACCCAGCCGAACCTATGCTTCCCAGAGCCAGGGCGCATTCGCGCAAAAACTCGCCCAAGACTTGGGACTCATCAAAAATAACAATGAGGATGCTTTCGGGCCGTTGCGTGGCGCCGGGATTCAGCCGGCGGAGGGCTGGAAGGTTGATGATCCGCCTACTCCTGAAGTGCTCTATGAGGTACTAGCGGCAGCGCGCCGCGCCGCCAGTGCAAAACGCTTGTCGATCTCTCCAGATGGAGCTGAGGCGATAGTCCGTCAGGCGGCTGAAGCCTTTCTTCCGCCTGCTCCTTCTGCTCAAGCTGCTCCCCCTGTGGAGCAGTACAGCGACGAAGCCGGGTATGATGAAGAACCAGAAGTGATTATTGAGCAACAACCTCCACAAATTATTGAAGTGTTCCCGGACCCAGGGTATGCGTACAGCCCAGTACCGTTCATCGGTGGGAGTTCAGGCTTTCGTCGCCATCGCGACCACCGACGTGGCAGGGAACCTTTTCCTCCGCCCGCTCCCCTGACTGGACCCTTCACCCCCAATCCTGCTGGTATTCCTGGCGGTGCAACGCACCTGCCCTTTGGGGCGAGCCACTTACCTTTCGGGGCGAGTCATATGCCCTTTGGCTCGAGCTTGGCGCGATAAAGGAAGGAGAGACGTTACTATGAGAATTACCGTGTTTAGTGACTACATTTGCCCGTTTTGTTACGTTGGGATTGAAACCTTGCAGAAGGTACAGTCCGAGGTGCCGCCATTTACCCTCGAATGGAAAGGGTTTCAAATTCATCCCGAGTATCCATCCACAGGGGTTCCTATGGAGCAGCGCATCGCCCAATACGGCCAAGGGCGGTATGCCGTGATCTGGCGGAACATTCTCTCTCTTGCCGAGGGTATTGGTCTGGAGATGAAGCCACCCTCGGTGTTGACGAACTCTCTTATGGCGTTGGAAGCGACCGAATATGCGAGAGATCAAGGGAAAGAGAAAACATTCTCCAATGCTGTTTACCAGGCTTATTTCCAGCGCGGACAGAACATCGGTGACATTGACGTCATTCTTGCGCTGGCAGAACAGGCCGGTCTCAATCCGTCTGAGGTTCAGGACCACCTCAAGGCAGGCACCTATTCTGCTCGGATTCAGGCCTCACATGAGGAAGCTCGTGCCTTCGGCGTCTCGGGTGTTCCGACCTTTATTGTTGGGCCAGCGCAAATAGTCGGTGCACAGTCGCCTGAAGTCTTTGTCAGTATGCTCAAACGGGTGGCGGAGAGAGGATTGGCGCAATGAGTCGAGAGCAGGAAAGAGAGCAGCCGAGCATGCCAAGCAATGCTATGCCTACTGTCCCGCTTACTCTGGAGGGCTGGAGCATGCTTCACCAGATGTTCCGGGTGCGCTGGTCGGCCTGGAAGGCAACTTCTCCAAGTGCTCGCAAAGAAGTTATCTCTGAAGCGGGTGCTGTGTTAACAGGGTTGGAGCGTAGCGAAGCTGGACGCAGCGGTCTGTTCTCCGTGCTTGGACATAAGGGAGATCTCCTTGTCCTTCATTTTCGACGGACGCTTGATGAACTGAACGAGGCGGAACTTTGTCTGGCGAATTTAAAAGTGGCAGAGTTCCTGGAAGCCACGACTTCGTACCTGTCAGTCGTAGAGCTCGGATTGTACGAAGCTTCGGTCCATCTCTATGCGGGATTGCAAGAAAAAGGCCTCCAACCGAACACCTCGGCATGGGATCAAGCCCTAGCG
>JACQEL010000414.1 GCA_016200595.1 Deltaproteobacteria bacterium | reverse complement strand
AGCGGGCAGCGGTCAGGTGGAACGGTTTGTTAGCCAGCCTGGCTCTGTACGATGGGTAGCCCTTCACTTTTGTTCCTACCCCTTTACTGCCTTCGTCTGCTTCGCCGCGCATTCACTTCAACCCCGCCTTGTGCAGGGCGGCAAGAAAGCGCTCAGTGACTGCTGGATCTCTGTAGAGAGGCCTCTGTCGTAGCCCCTCTACAGAGATATAAGGGTTGACCTTCAAGCCTGCCGTAACCATCGCCTGCGCCTCGGCGTCACGGCCTAAGTCACTGTAGGTGGCAGCCAAGATTAGCGCTGCGCCTCCATTGGGACGGAGGCTAAGGGATTTCTTGAGCGCTGTGATCGCCTCTTCATTCCGTCCAGTTAAACGATAGGCATTCCCTAAGGCGGCGAGGTAATTGGACGTGAAAATGGGACTGCGAGGGTTGAGACGAATCGCTTTCTCTAGTACGTCAATCGCTTCTTCTGAACGTCCGACCGCATTGAGAGCCGATCCCAGTGTAGCGTATGCAGACCCCCAGCTTGGCCCCAGGGCAAGCGCTCGCTCCAGCTCAGCAATAGCTTGCTCATAGTGTTGCTTCCAGAAATAAATTTGTCCTAAGAGTTCGTGGGCAACGGGTAGAGAATCATCCAACGCTATCGCTTTCTGCCCATACTCCCAAGCGCGCTCCAGCGTTTGAATATCCTGAGTCCACTGAAATCCCCACTCGAATACATAGGTGAAGCCCGTGCACGTATACGCCTGCGCATACGTGGGGTCCAATTCAATGGCTTGCTCACAGAGCTGTCGCGCCTGCGCATTGCCCTCTTTCCCCTGAAACGGGAGTTCGAACGCGCGCGCCCGCAGCTCGTAGGCTTCGAGATTGACGGCATAGGCGCGCTCTAACTGTTCCTGTTCAACGGTGGTTAGTCTGAGAGCCAGGTGCACCACGATCTTGTGCACGATCTCATCTTGCAGTGCGAAGATGTCTCTGAGGGGCCGCTCGTACCGTTCGGACCAGAGATGATAACCACTTGTGGCGTCAATGAGCTGCGCTGTCACCCGGACTTGGTCGCCTGCCCGGCGGATACTGCCCTCGAATACGTATCGCACCCCGAGTTCACGGCTCACCTTTTGCACCTTCACGCTCTTGCCCTTGTAGGTGAACGCCGAGTTGCGCGCGATGACAAAGAGACCTGAGAGTTTCGCGAGGTTCGTGGTAATGTCCTCGACAATGCCATCACCAAGATAATCCGGTTTAGAATCGTCGCTCATGTTAGTAAACGGCAGCACGACAATGGATGGTTTGTCCGGCAAAGGCAGCGCCGCTGATGCGATGTTAGTCCTGAGAGCTGAGTCCTGAGTGCTGAGTGGATGAACAAGATAATAAACAACTCCCAGTGTAGCTGTGACGAGCAATAGTCCCGCGGCCACCAGACAGTGCGCGAAGCGCACCCTACGGAAAAGTTTTCCGCGAAATCCTTTAGGGGGTGTGGAAAGAAGAGCATAGACTTCAAACCGTTCAGCGATGTTTTTGAGCTTCGGGCGGCCTAGGGAGACCACTGGGCCTAATTCCAACTTCTTCGCGACGTCGCGATAGACTACATCCGAAATGCAGATGGTGTCGGGCTCGGCTAACCCTTGTAGCCGCGAGGCGATATTGACTCCGTCGCCAAATACATCGCCATCCCTCTGGACAATATCGCCCGAGTGAATGCCAATGCGGACGTGAATTTGTTCATCGTGGGGCTGCTCGGCGTTATGCGTACGGAACTGCGCTTGAATCTGCTGGGCGCACTGTACGGCGTGCACCACCGAGGGGAACTCGACCAGGAACGCATCACCCACGGTTTTGACGACCACGCCGTGATGGGCCGTTACGGTTTGGCGGATGAGCTGATTATGGATATCCAGCAGCCGCAGGGTGCGGGCTTCGTTACTGCCCATCTGACGGCTAAAGCCAACGATGTCCGTAAACATGATCGCGGCTAGCCGCCGAATTTCCGTGGACACTAAACTGTCGGTGTCGTCCTTCATAGGTCAGGATTATTCTGCTGATGTTGCTTCGCTGTCAACTGTGCGGGCTAACGCGGCCGGTCACCGTTTGCCGCCCGACTGTGTCCTTTCAGATTCATCTCGAACCGCAACCGGGCGGCAATACGGTGCAACGGTGGGTTAGGCCTTGTAGATATTCTCCCTATGGTAGGCCAAGTATTTTCTCGGTTCCGGATTAAAAGCACCTACATATTTATCAGGATCTAATCCCCACTGAATCATGAGCCTTCTTATATCATCGTTGTCACAGAGCACTTTGCCATCATCGGAGAAACTGATCCAACCCTTATCAAATAACTTATCCACATGTGGTGACAGCAGTAACCCGTTGCTGCCATCAAGTTTTTCTATATTATCGCTTGCGCGCCAAGGTTTGATATGACTAGCGATTAAGAAGCGTTTATCGTTGACTCCTGTCATACGGCAGGTCGTCTCAATTTCCTCAACGCGATCCCTGAATATTCCCTGCCCTCGTCTAGCTTTTATTAACTGTTCTTTCTCAATTTCAGGGATTTCTGCCTCGTTGATTCGTGCTTCCTCCCTCTCATCCAGAATTGCCTCGGGGTCCTCTTTGGACTCAGCGACGGGAACCGGCAATGGCCGGACGTTAGATGACACCCTTCGGCTGACGGCGTCTCGAGCTGCAAGCACTATCGTGGCCGCCAGGTCGGCTGCGAGAAGTCGTCCCTGCTTTGGAGGATCAATCTCGCGCCGCGTTCGGGACTTGCCGCTCGCTAACCGCCTCGCGGCGAGAGGGCCTTTGAGATCGTCCTCGAGACCGAGAAGGCGTTCGCGGTCGATGACAGGCAGCTCGGCGAGGTGTTCGAACGCGACCCCGGCCTCAAGTCCCCACTCGGGCGTTTCGAAGGGGTCGCTCGTGAAGGTCCCCCAGCCGACAAGGCCTCGCGGGTCGCGACCTGTTCGCAGTAGTAGGAACGAGTCGCCATCTCGTACCTGCTTCGTGCCGCTGAGGCTCCACGACTTGTCCTTATCGGCGCGGCGGCGTTCGAGATAGTCGCGAACGGCGGACGACTTGGTTGGATTCCAGTACAGAAGCCAGGTCCGTTGATCCATCTATTCTCCCCAGTTCCAATGCTCGGCGTGCGCCTAACGCTGCCGCTCAGCCGCGCCTGGAAGCGGGAGCGAGGAACGAGCGTACGCTGTAAGGCGTCGGCTGCAGCGGTTTGTTAGGTTCCCTTCCTCAGTTCTTAAACTCTTCGAAGAACTTGTAATCGATCTCGTATGTCGTTCGGGGAACCAGCCCAAGCTCTCGTTGCTCTAGGAGAGATACCAGGGCCTGGCCATCAACTAGCTCAATCGGCAGGACACCGTCCCGCACTGCATTTCTTTGCGCGGGAGATGTGAACGTTCCAGTAGTAAGGATCAACCCTTTGTCAGCACGACCCGCCATGGCGCCACGGAAGCTGTCGATCACTTCTGACCCAACGGCGCTCGTCCATCGCTTGCACTGGAACAACACCTTAAAGCTGACGAACGGATTGATTTGGAGAATGCCTATACCGTCGATGCCACCATCACCTGCGCGCCCCGTGACTGTCACCTGCTGAAACCCGGACTCGCGCAACAGACGTTGGCATAGCCGCTCAAACCCATGGGGGGGAAGGGTCTGCATGATTTCAAGAGCCTGCTCCCGATACCCTCGTGGAACATCCTCCGGAGCGGCTTCCTCCGTTTGCTGGGTAACGGCCTTCTCAAGCTGTTCCTCAGTGACTTCCGCAGCGACGAGACCTGGAGCAGCTTGTGTCTGAACTTGGCGGATGATGTCTTCAATGTGCTCATCCGACAGGGCTTCTGCCATACGGCCCTGCTCGGTCAACGACCAGACACCATACCTTGAGGAGTCTACGTAGCCAGCTTTCACAAGATAGGACCTTGCCCAGGCGATGTCGTTTTCAACTTTAGACGCGCCGCTTCGGTGCTTTTCGCTACGTTCGGCGTCCGAGATGCCAAGATGCTGGGCAACCCAATTATAGACTTCACCAGGCCGCGCTGACCCATCCAGTTCGCGAAGCGCATTGAGTACCGGATTCATGTAGCGCGCAAAACGGGATCCGATGGGCATGCTACTCTCCTGTGTAACCTAACGCGCCCAGTCACCGTTTGCCGCCCCAACCGAGACCTTGTGGGTTCACACCAAACCGCAAGCGGGCGGCAATACGGTGCACTGGGTTTGTTAGACGGCGAAGCCTCGTTTGGTAGGCAACACGGCAATGTGATGAACCTCTAGAACGCCCAGCATCGCCTGCCGCAGGGAGAGCGTAGCATAGCGGCAGCGGCGCTGGAACTCTGCAGAACATCATGAAACAGCTCCGGCTCCCCCCGATCAGGTGAATGCGTTTGTTCGGCAGGGTTGATGCGTGAGATGGGCGAGGGTACACTACGGCCATGAGCATCGAACTGCCCGTTGGGGTCGAGGGACAACTGCGAACTCTCGCTGCAAGACAAGGCCGGGACGTGGGTGTGCTGGTCGAGGAAGCCGTCCGGCAATATCTTGAAGCCGCCGCTATCACCGATGTCGACGCAGGCGAGGTAGCCGAGACGCAGGACGCACTGCTCGCGGAACTAGCGGATATCGCCGACTGGAAGGTTGTCGGGGCGTGAAACGTGGTGAGGTCTGGTGGGCTGAACTGCCCCCACCTGTCGGCAGCCGGCCCGTCGTGATCCTGACCCGTGATGCCGTTCTCCACAGCATCGGCGGCATCGTCGTCGTACTGGTCACCCGAACAGTCCGTCAACTCCCCATCGAAGTGCCGCTCGGCCGTCGGCAGGGATTACCCATGCAGTGCGTCGCGAATTTTGACAACATCCTCACTGTTCCGCGCCACCGTTTGGTCCGGCTGATGGGCGCATGCGATGCGGGCAAGATCGTGGAGTTGAACCGAGCAATTAAGGTAGCGCTCGATGTGACGTGATTGCTGGACGCTCATCTCTTCCTACCCGCCGAACTGTCGGGTTGAGAGCCGGCTAACGCTCAGCTTCAGCCGCGCGAGCGTAGCGAGCGTCGGCCTGCAAGCGATAGTTAGGCCATAAAAGCCGCAACGTCCCCTATTCTCAACTGGTAGGATGAATCCACTAATCAATTACCTCTGATCACTTCCAAAGAGGAACGTTGATTGCTTTACTGTATGGATCGGGATCAGTGCCCGCCCACCCATAAGGATCCACCGGCGTGCTATAGGTAAAAATTTTGCCGCTGCTAATACCGCTGGCTGTTGTGACTACCAACGGGACTATCTCAGTTCTCCTCACCTCAAGATGAAGATGGTACGGCCCTGTGCCTTTCTTTTCATTACATTTTTTCAGTCCCGTACATCCGACTTCAGCAATTTGGCCCCCTTCCTCTACAACATCTCCATCAGACTTGAGAAGGGTGCGGGCGTGGAGATACCACGTCTCGAATCCATTGTCATGCACAACAACAACAGCATTAAATTTCTCGGGATGACTATAAACGTTGTCCTCTCCAGCCTGGGGGATTTTAATCACTCCTGGTGCCGCAGTAAGGATAGGAGTTCCACGGCCGTAGTTGTAATCGTAGCCGGTGTGTCCATCGTACTGTAAAAATTGAGGACCGCAAGGACTTCCTTGATACGTTGCCATCCCACCCAACGTGAATGGATCTCCCTGCAGGTTTTTTTTATAGCCAGGGGCACTACCATCACAACCTCCCCCGTTCTCCTCCCTTCCAGTTTCCCCGCTGAATGCGGTCACAATCTTTGCTTCCTCTAAATCTCGGGTCTCGCGTTTTCCGCTACTGTAAAAAATTGACATAAAATGGTCGAAGACGGAGTTAATAGGTGCAGTATCAGGACTGACTCCATCGATAGGGAATCCTAGAGCAATTGTTCTGTTGTCAGACCTCAGAGGAACCTCTACCGATATTGTTGTGTTCGACCATGATTTGACCGTAGCCTCCGTTGATCCAAAGTGCACTGAGCCTGGGATTGTCCCAAAATTTTTTCCCATGATGTTTACTATGTCACCTGCGGCCCCAACGACTTTGTTAAGTTTCTTTACTAGTCCCTTATCGCAAGCATCTCCGATTCCATCACCATCAGAGTCTGCCTGATCTGGGTTGGGAATCGTCGGACAGTTGTCCTCCTCATCCGGGATGCCATCGCCGTCTGAGTCCACAGCAGGCATCGGCAGGAATGCCATTGAATGTTGACAACCTAGACCGTCGGCACTACAGCCCGAGAATGGATAATCGTTATACAAGGCTATCCACGTTGGATTACCCATTCCGGCTATTGCTGCTGTTTGTTCATGCCACACACTGCCGCCTCTTGTTCGTACAGTAGCGGTATAACCAGTGGCGGAAAACTGAATGTCTACGCTGTACCAGTCGGTGGGAGCATTCTCGGGGTCCCAACCGTTTATGTTAGGCCTGAGTCCTTGGTATATAGCAGCAATGCCATTACGTGGATCACCTTGATTCACTAGCAGCTTGGGCGGATAGGCAGCGAAGCAACAATGGTCGTGAGTAGTCGTGAAATAGATGTGTAAGTAGCCTCCCACATAGGTAGCTGAATAGTTTTCTAGGCCATAGTGTCCGTCGACGATTTGGCTGTCACCAAAATACTGCGGGACATTAGTTTCCACAACATAGGGATTTCGTAGCTCCGCGTTTGCGTAAGGCGGTAGCGTGGTGACGGCGATTCCCACTGTGAGCAGGGCGTACAGTCTGCCAAAGATGGTCATTCTTGCCTCCCGATGAGTCCCACCGAGTATACAGGATTTAGAATCCACAGGCGCCCCTCTGTCTCCAGCAAGCGCCACACGGATGGCTCCGCCGCGAGTGTACGTGGAGAGGCTGAGGCTACCATACCGAACTCCTGCGATCCGTGGATCAAGAGCTGCGGAACGGCACTTGTTTGCCGTAGTTGTCGCGCAGCCTAACGCCAGGCCTGAGCTGCGGCTGGAAGCGGGAGCGAGGCACGAGCGGACGCTGGAAGCCGTCAGCTCCAGGCCCTTGTTATGTGGGTGAGCACGGCGTAGTCAAGTGGTGTCTGCTTCTGCCCCACTGCCGTCATTGACGGGAGCGCGGACTCATGCGCTCAAGCCATGCTGTGAGCCTTGATCTTTCGCGGATCAACCCATCCTGATTGAAGTGGTGCACACAAAAATGCGCCCATGAATCTGCGAACGCCATCTCCATAGCACCTGTCACCGAGGTCGTCCCTAGCCCGATTTCTGCGTAGGTAAACTCGAAACTGCCACTAGGACGTGCCAGCGCAATGTGGAACGGTTGGCCAGTAAACTCGTTGATTATCGGTCTGCCGTTGCTGCTCATGATGCCCGGTATATCAACCCTTGCGGTTCGGAGTTCCAAGTTCGCTTCGAGACTAATCGGCAGGAACAATGTCTCGCAAAATTCCGAGCAGGTGGACGCGAATACGGAAAAAAAATTGCTCAATGGTGCGCATGCCCCGCCTGAGATAATTGTTTCAAGTGAGACCCTTTGAGGTGCATCTGCACGTTCGTCGATAATGATCTGGCGTTTGCCATGGCCCTCCGCGATTTCGCCAGGCCACTTGTACAGCCCCGCCCACTTCAGCCCCGCGAGCGGCGTCTCGTTGAAATGACCTTCAACGATGTTACCGACGAAGGCAGACTGACAATAGCCATGGGTGCTCGGCAAGTTGAACTGACAACCGCAATTCACAGCGCAATTGCAGTTATCATACGTTTCGCTTTTGAATAGCCATTGATCAGCCATCTCGACGCTCCTCCCTTAATCCGTCATTCGGTGTACCTTTACAAAGATATGCTGGGGCGTTACTGCTGTCGAGTACGAGTTACGGGCGCGGATCTTCAAAATAATTGAAGGGGCGTCCCGCTTCAATGTCTGCTGATAACGCCAAAGCTCACCTGCCGCTATGGAGCGCAGCGAAATAGCGGTCAGGTGCAGCGCCTTGTTCGGCCTTCCTGCCCCTTTCATCTCCCAGCGCTCGACGCCTCGACAAACAACAGATCTACATACCGACCGTTGCGACACATCCTTACCGCTTCCGCGGCCAGAACTTGGCCCACAGGCGAGTTCTTTCCCAACCGCTGAATGCCATAGCCAAGGTCCATAAGCCAGGACACCACCCGCTCCGCACTTGATCCCATTTGTCGTAGTGCCTCATCGTCCAGTTCAACAAGAATCGCCGGATGGTCGCGTTGAATTGTCTCTTGCGCACCCCTGAGCACACGTTCCTCCGCGCCCTGCACATCGATCTTTATAAGACATACCCGTCCACTTGGTTCCTTTCGCACCAATTCATCGATTGTGAAAGCTGCCACGTCAATCCCTTCCGGCGCAAGCTTGTGGTCACTCGGACGGAGCGGGTTGACTGCAAGCTTCAGCGTGCCACCCTGCTCCGCCGCGACGCCTTGGACTGTCCTAACGACAGCCGCCGTACCCGACTTGTCCAGATTCCGTAATAACTGGCGGAAGTTGGATGTTTCCGGCTCCACTGCGATTACAACCCCCCCGTTGCTGACCCATCGCGCAAATCGCTTCGTGAAAAAGCCTACATTTGCGCCGATGTCGATCACGACTTCACCGGGTTTCACATAGCTCCGTAAAGACTGGATATCTCCTGCCTCTAAGAACAATTTGTACCAATTATATGTTGTAAGGAAGAGTGATCGGCCCCACGAAGTGGAGAGGAGGCCAGTGCGCACAACCCGCGCGTAGGTTTTCAAAAGGCAGGATTGAAGGATTCGTTTCAAAGTGACCTCGCTCTTTATCGGGTCCCCTATTGCCGAACGCCAGCGTCAGCCGCCGGGACCACGTAGCGGGTCCCGGTCAGGCTGCACGCACATGTCAGGCTACGGATAGCTGCCAGATACCAACGTCGATATATCTCCCAAATTTGTACCCGACACTCTTAAGCACCCCCACTTCTGCAAATCCCATTGCCCGATGTAAGACTATGCTCTGCGGATTGGGCAACGCTATGACCCCAATCACCTCTCGGAATCCACGGCCTTTGACCGACTCAAGCAATTGGGTATACAAGGCCCTGCCGAATCCTTTTCCAATGCGCTCTTGTGACAGGTAGATTGTCGATTCCACTGTATGATTGTATGCGGCTCTGGCTCGGAATGGCCCATAATAGGCATAGCCAATAATCTCTTGATTCACTTCACCCACGAGCCAGTCATGGTTTAGGGTTTTTTCCTGAATGCGTTTCGTCATTTCCTGAGGGCCGACCACATCGGTTTCAAAAGTGATGATCGTATGGAGAATGTACCGGTTATAGATCTCCGCAATTCGTTCTGCATCTCCGGCTGTTGCCCGTCTAATCTACATATCTTCACCTTCGTCTCACGATGGAATATAGCAACTTCAGCTCTGTTCTCATGAAGCCTAACGGCACGCCTCAGCCGCCGCGGCCCAACCGAGTCCTTTCGCCTTCACTCAAAGCCGCTCGCGGGCCGCGGTC
>JACQEL010000409.1 GCA_016200595.1 Deltaproteobacteria bacterium | reverse complement strand
AGGACATTTTTGCTCTACAAGATGAGATCCGGCAGAAGATCGTGCTAGCGCTGAAAGTGAAGTTGACACCCGAAGAGCAGGAGCGGTTCCAGCGTGCCCCCACCAACAACCTGGAGGCGTATGACTTCTACTTGCGCGGGCTGGAGCCCTTTTTCCGCGCCTATTACGAGACGAAGAAAGAGTTGAATGAGCAGGCGCGACAGATGTTCGAGAAAGCCGTCGAGGTGGACCCGAGGTATGCAGGGGCGTGCGCGTGGTTGGCATGGACCCACTTTCTTGATTGGCTCCAGCGTTGGAATCCGGACTCGGCTCAGTCTCTGGCGCAGGCCTTCGACCTGGCGCAACGAGCTCTTGCCCTGGATGACGCCCTTTCCGTACCCCATCAGGTATTGAGCAATGTCTATCTGTGGAAAAAGCAGCATGAGCAGGCCCTTGCCGAGGCAGAGCAGGCCATCGCCCTCGATACCAACAATGCTGACGGTTATGTGATTCTGGGGCAGGTGCTGAGCTTTGTAGGGAGGCCGGAGGAAGCGATCGGGTTGGTGGAGAAGGCGATGCGCCTCAATCCCCGGTATCCGGTCTGGTACTTACTTTTCTTAGGCGTTGCTCATCGCGGGGCGGGCCGGTGGGAAGAAGCGCTTACCCCTCTGAAGAAACTCCTCACGCTCGAACCCAATTATTGGCCTGCCCATGTTAATCTGGCTGCCTGCTACGCCGAGCTAGGACGTGAGGCAGAGGCCCGAACCGAGGGAGCCGAAGTGCTGCGGATCAATCCCCATTTTTCTCTAGAGGTGTTCAGAAAGACGCTTGCCCACAAAGATCCAGCAGACTCAGAGCGCTTTATTGCCCCTCTGAGCAAGGCGGGGCTGAAGTGAGAATAAGCTTTCAGCGGTCAGCACTCAGCAGTCAGCTAAACCGAACGGCAAGAGATTCATACACTCATGCATCTGAGCCTGCATGCCGTAGCGTGCGCTGTGCGCACGAAAATAGCGGCGTACAGGGAAGACGTGCGCACAGCGCACGCTACCCCGAGTGTACCAACCTCATGCATCTTGGTTTAGAAGCGGCATGGCAGAAAAAGAATATCTGACAGAGTGGATCAAGTACCTCAGCGATTTGTTGAAACTCTCGTGCGTATTCCTGATAGCCGTGGGAGGTGGAACCCTCAGTCTCCTGCTGGGAGAACTGACCACGACAAAAGCTGTCTTGGCGGTGCTGGGGACAGGGACTACAATTGCATTGGTCGTCGGCGGACGAGTGCTCGATAGACAAATCAGAGAGTCGATAGAGAGACTCAAGGAGATTTAACCATGGACGCGGCTGATATCTTTCGCGTCATTATTGCCGTTGTCGTCGTAGGCGCAATTGGATGGTTCTTCTGGACACTTGCCGCCAATAATGTCAAATAAGAGAGCTTCACGGCAAGTTCAGCGGCGGTGGTGGTGGCGTGAAGTGCAGACCACAGGTTCGATACACTTTCTTGACCGCTGCCCAATCCGGAGCCGGATCAACTAACGCCAAACCAGCAAGCGCGTGGCACGCTTCAGCATGATATCCATAGCGTTCGGCCTGTTCCAAACTGCGCGCGAAAGCCAGACGCGCTGTCTTTTCTTTCCCTTGCAACAGGGCTAATTCCCCCACGCCCAAACGACAGTAGATTGCGCCACGGTGGTCGCGAGTGTCGCGGAAGAGTGCTTGAGCGCGGGTAAATGCCGCTGCGCTCCGATTGTAGTCTCCTAACATCTTGTGCACGGTTGCCATAGCCCATAGGGTATAAGCAAAGCTCGCCTTGTCTCCGATCCGGCCATAGAGTTTCTCGGCCTGAGCGAACAGTTTCATTGCTAAGTCGTACTCCTGCCGCATGCGTGCCGCGTTGCCTAAGCCGCAATAGGAGTAGGCTCGACCGTAGATGTCTCTCTCAGTTTCAAAGAGTTCATTGGCTTCCTGGTAGAAACGTTGGGTGTCGGCAAACCGTCCCATCAATCGTGAAGCCCCGGCTAAACCGCACAGGGCATAGCCGGTTCCTGTTATGTCCTCCTGTTGCCTGGCTAAAGCGAGCGCCTGTTGGAAATGCTTGACCGCTTTTCGCAGATCGCCACAGAAGCGATACGTACTGCCTAAAGCCCACAGGATAAATCCCTCCCGGTCTTCCGCGTCAGCTTGGCGATAGAGCTGACGTGCGTCCGACAGATAGGGGAGGGCGCGTTCTGGATTGCCTTGGGCACGCAGGCTCAAACCGACACCAGCCAGGCTTTCGGCTAGTCCTTCCTGGTCTGTGAGCAATTGGGAGAGGCGGACAGCCCGGGTATAGGCTTGCTTAGCCTGAGCGAACTGCCCGAGCATGCGCAGACAGTCGCCAATACCGAGAAACGTATCACGCTGGCCGTCAATATCTGCTTCTGTTCTGTAGGCTGCTTGGGCGCGGCGGTACAAGTCTAGCGCTTCGGCAAAACGGCTCTTCTGGCGCGCGCGCTCGCCCTGGCGAAAGAGGCGGACAGGGGAAGGGTGCTGGGTGCTGGGTGCTGGGTGCTGGGTGAAAGAACTAGAAATTGCTCGCTCCTACAACTCTTAACTATTCACTCTTAACTTTTCATTCCCATAGCCTTCGCCATCGTGACTCCCATCTCCGCCGGACTGGGAATGCTGTGCACGCCAGCTTCTTTTAAGGCTTGGATCTTTTCTGCAGCAGTGCCCTTGCCACCGGCAATGATCGCCCCGGCATGGCCCATGCGTTTGCCCTTCGGCGCGGTTTGTCCGCCGATAAATGCGGCCACGGGCTTCGTCATGTGAGCTTTAATAAACGCCGCAGCCTCTTCCTCCGCACTGCCACCAATCTCGCCGATCATCACAACTCCCTCGGTGTGAGGATCGTCTTGGAACATACGCAGCACGTCAACGAAACTGGTGCCGTTGACCTGATCCCCACCAATACCGACACAGGAGGATTGACCTATACCAATCTGCGTCAGTTGATGAACCGCTTCGTACGTCAACGTCCCGCTCCGCGACACCACACCGATCGTGCCAGGTTTGTGGATATAGCCGGGCATAATGCCGATCTTGCATTCGCCCGGGGTAATCACGCCTGGACAGTTGGGGCCGATGAGACGAGAATTTTTGCCGTTCAGGTAACGCTTGACCCGTACCATATCGAGGACCGGGATGCCTTCGGTGATGCAAATCACTAACGGTACCCCGGCCTCTACCGCCTCCATGATGGCATCTGCCGCGAACGGCGGTGGCACATAGATCACCGAGGCATTGGCGCCAGTGGCGTTCACCGCCTGTTCCACCGTGTCAAAAATGGGAATGCCCTCGAAGTCCGTACCGCCTCGGCCCGGCGTGACGCCTGCGACCATTTGCGTGCCATAGTCACGACAGGCGCGGGTATGCAGTTGGCCGGTCGCGCCGGTAATGCCTTGAGTGATAACCTTCGTATCTTTGTTCACCAGAATGCTCACACGAACTCCTCAGAATAAGCGGTTAGCTCTTAGCTATTAGCTTTTAGCAAGAAGAAGACAGACCTTGTCTGGCTAACAGCTAAGAGCCAACGGCTAACAGCTATTTTGCCGCTCTCACTGCTTCTACTGCCTTCTTCGCCGCATCGCCCAAGTCATTGGCGGGGATGATATTGAGACCGGACTCGGCCAGGATTTTCTTGCCCTGCTCAACATTCGTCCCTTCCAGACGCACGACCAGAGGCACGGAGAGCTTGACCTGCTTCGCCGCCTCGACTACGCCCGTAGCCACGACGTCACAACGCATAATGCCGCCGAAGATGTTAACCAATACGCCTTTGACGTTCTTGTCGGAGAGGATGATCTTAAACGCCTCAGTGACTTTCTCGGTGGTCGCGCCACCACCCACATCGAGAAAGTTTGCGGGCTCAGCGCCATAGTGCTTAATGATATCCATCGTGGCCATCGCCAGGCCTGCGCCATTGACCATACAACCGATGCTGCCGTCGAGCGCGATATAGCTGAGATCAAATTTCGACGCTTCGACTTCTTTAGGGTTCTCCTCAGTGACATCGCGCATCTCACGGATGTCGGCATGACGGAAGAGCGCGTTGTCATCGAACCCCATCTTGGCATCCAAAGCGATGAGATCTCCAGATTTCGTCAAGACCAAAGGATTGATCTCGACCAGGGAGGCGTCGCTTTCGTTAAACGCGCGGTACAGCGCACGCATGAATCCTACCGCCTTGTTAATCGAGTCCTTCGGCAGCCCGAGGCCATACGCAAGTTTGCGGCCTTGGAAATCGACGAAGCCCACGGCGGGGTCAATAGTGGCGCGGAGGATCTTCTCGGGCGCACGGGCGGCGACTTCTTCGATTTCTACTCCACCTTCGGAACTGGCCATTATCGTCACGCGCGAGGTCGCTCGGT
>JACQEL010000408.1 GCA_016200595.1 Deltaproteobacteria bacterium | reverse complement strand
TCACCTCCTGCTGCTTCCCACCCCGCATTGCTGCGACGCAGTTGCAGTCGGTTACAGGCCGGAGAGGGCGTACCTGAAGAGGACTTCCACCTCTCTGACCAGATGCGCTTTCAGGCGCACGAGCGCGGGCGTCCCGCCCGCTTCGCAAGGCAACCAAGATGGTCGCGCTCCTAGGGCACCTCCGTGTGCAGATTCCTCTAGGTGCGCAAGAACGCCTTGAGCGCCGCCAACGCCTCCTCGGGCGCCTCCTCGGGTAGGAAATGACCACTGGGCAGGGGGTTGCCGCTGACGTTCACTGCCCGCTCGCGCCAGGCGGCAACGACGTCGTACATTCGGTGCATGACCCCTTTTTCCGCCCACAAGGCCAGAACCGGGCACGCGATCTTACGGTCCATGTCGGCTTCATCATGCGCGAGATCAATCGAAGCAGCGGCGCGATAATCTTCGCAGGTCGCATGCACGGTCGCCGCGTCGCGAAAACAACGCAGATACTCAGCAAAAGCCTCAGGAGTAATCGCTTTGGGCTTCAGCCGGCCAAGTAGTGAGTTGAGATAGAACTCGGGGTCATTGCTAATCAGGGTCTCAGGAAAAGGCGCTGCCTGGATGAGCCAGAACCAATGGTAATAGGCCGTAGCGAATTCCTTGTTGACATTGTGGTACAGCGTGTAGGTCGGCACGATATCGAGAACTGCGAGCTTGGTTACGCGTTCAGCATGATCCACAGCTAGGCGGTGGGCCACGCGCCCGCCCCGGTCGTGCCCGACGACCGCAAACTGCTGAAAGCCGAGCTGAGTCATCACCTCTACCTGATCCTGGGCGGTGGCGCGTTTGGAGTAACCAGAATGGTTCTCGCCATCAGGTGGTTTACTACTATCCCCGTAGCCGCGCAGGTCAGGGATGACCAAAGAGAAATCTTCGGCCAGCCGCGGAGCAATCTTATGCCACATCACATGGGTTTGCGGATAGCCATGGAGTAGTAAGACTGGCGACCCCTGCCCGCCTTTTAGCAGGTGAATAGTCGCATTCGTCGTCTTGATTGTCGTCGGCTCAAAACCTTCGAACATTGGTGCTCCTCCCGTGGTCTTCTGCGCTTTTCCTTCTCAATTGTACAGATCTCTCTCCTCTGGCATAGTGGCTGCGGGGTTGGGAACCGAGCAAGCAAACGTGGTGGGCCACACAACCCGCACAGAGGGAGTCCGCGAGTGAAAAAACCAGGACAAATCGACATCTTCCAGGAATTCGTTGACCAGTCTGCCCGAGAAGAGCTGCTGGCGTTCTTCGACCTCACTCTCCCTCGACCAGGCAAAGAGCCGCTCCTCGGCTTGGGTCGGATTTCTCAACCGAAGCGAGGCAGTTCCAGCCTGAGGTATCTTTCTTTGACGTTCGTGGTGGATACGCCTGATGAAGACGCAAGGACCTCTATTCAGCACATACTCACACACCTGGAAGAGAGCAGCTTACGAGCAGCGCTGCCCCAAGCCGTAGGGTTAGTGCCAACACCTTCCATGCATACCGGTCCCGAGCATTACATTAGACAGATAGACATTTTGTTAGGAGCCACTACCGTCCCAGACAAACATTTCATCACTGAGCGTCTGGTTCCCGCCCTGCAGAAGATCTTGCCCGTGCAGATCAATGAGATGTCGTGGTGGGAAGCTCGCCCGGAAGGGCCTGAAGACATCGAGAGCGAATCGCATACCGGAGAAGCACGGAGCACCTCCTTGGTCACGACTTTGAAAAATTTCCTGCGCAAATTCACCAAGACCGACAATACGTAGGACGTCGGCGCCTCGACATTGACTATCCTGCCCACACCCAGGCTCTGCCTGGGTCTGCCGTGTGGTCGCGGCTCGGCCGCAGCTAGGGGTCGCGTTCCCAGGCAGAGCCTGGGAACGCGGGCGTCAACGTTAGTGCTTGACGAAATACTAGCGACACCGGGACCTTGGTGTTGGCTTTCTCAATTGTTCAGGTCAAGCGATGTGCCCACGGATAAACTTGCCGATCTTCTCGATGGCCTCTTGTCCTTCTGGCAGGATCGGGGCAAAGAGCTGCCAGACATGGATCATTTCGTTCCAGACCTCCAGGTCCACTTTCACCCCAGCCATTTTTGCCCGCTCAGCCACACGGGTAGAGTCATCGAGCAGAGTCTCGGCGGAACCGACCTGAATTAGCAAGGGTGGCAGCCCGCGCAAATCGGCATGCAGCGGAGCGGCCAGGGGCGTCTTGGGATCTGCCCCGCCCAGATACAGCTTCGCCATGCCTAAGAGCCCTTCCTTTTGCACGACCGGATCCTCTTTTGCCTTGCTCGTCATCGACGCGCCAACTCCTTCCATGTCCGCCCAAGGGGAGAGGCACACTCCTGCCGCCGGGAGAGGCACTTTGGCATCTCGTAGAGCTACTAAGGTAGCAAGTGTGAGCCCTCCTCCGGCGGAGTCGCCGGCAATGACCGTGCATGCAGGCTTGGCGCCCTGAGACAACAACCAGCGGTAGGCCGCTGTCGCATCGTCCACCGCTGCCGGAAACGGGCTTTCTGGAGCAAGTCGGTAGTCCAGAACAAGGGCTCGCACGCCCGCTGCGCGTGACAAACGAGAGACCATCTCGCGATGAGTATTAATCGAGCCTAGTACGTAGCCACCACCATGCAGGTAGAGCAGGAAGTGATCCTCAGCCGCGCCCGGGGCGATAACCCATTCGGCCGGGACGCCGCCAGCATTGACCGGTGTACACTTGACGTCTGGCGGGACTGGCACCGACATCTCTTCCATCACCGCGCGCATGCTTTTCATGTCGGGGGCTTTCGCCATCTTTTCCCCGACTGTCTTGAACGCCTCAATCGCCATTTGCAATTGTGGACTCGCCATATCGCTATCCTCCTTACTTGTTTATTACTGTGGGCAGCCTTCACCTGTAACCAGGCACAAGGCTTGTTAATCAAAAAGCCAAGCGATTTATTTAGTTACCGGCTTGATGAATTTCAGGGTCATACGATCACTTTCACCAATGGCCAGATATTTCTCCCGGTCTACGTTCTCCATCCGTAACACCGGGGGTAAAGTCCAGACTCCTTTTGGATAGTCTTTCGTGTCTTTAGGGTTCGCATTGATTTCGGAGCGGGCCACAAGCTGAAAATTTGCGGCTTCAGCAAGCTTAATCACCTGGTCCTCAGTCACATATCCGGACGCGGCTTTGGGATCTTGTGGCAGAGTAGGATTCCCGCGGTGTTCAACGATCCCTAGCACTCCTCCGGGTTTCAGGGCTCGGTACATCGCCTTGAACACTTCGTCGGCGTAGCCACGATTCATCCAGTTATGGATGTTACGGAAAGTCAGCACCATATCAGCAGAACCCTCAGGCGCGAGGTCCATTTTTGCTGGCGGGACCAATTCGGTCACCATGACTTTGCCATACAAGAGAGGCGCGGCTGCCAGCTTTTCTTTGAACGATTGCTCATTCTCAGCAGCAACAGCGTAATACACCCCCCGCTCTTTGAGAAATGGCGCCAGGATATCCGTATACCAACCGCCTCCCGGCCAGATTTCTACCACGGTCATATTGTCTCTGATGCCAAACCACGTGAGCGTCTCCAGTGGATGACGGTATTGATCACGAGCTCTATCAGACTCCGCCCGATGGGTACCTGCGAGAACGTCTGTGAGGGCGGTTACCGTCTTATCATCCCCCGGTTGCTGGTCAGCCTGGACTGGGCAAGCGATGAGGAGACACAGACAAACGGCAACAGGGAGAATAGTGAGCAGGGAGTGGTTGTACGCGTGACTCATGCCGCCTTACCTCCTGGGCTGGCCGTACTGACCCGCCGGAGGAACGCGATATTTAAGGCGAGCTTCTCTCCTAGCCACAAGGCGCGATCCGTATGGTCTCCCACATCATCGCCCGTCGAAGGATGAATCAGCACGTCTAGTTCTTGGTGATGGAGCATCAACCATGGGACGAGCTTGCCAAACTCCTCCGGCGCGAATTTGACTTGATACATCGACTGCGGATGAGGACCGACGGGTTTGTCTTGCCAGCGCCCTAGCTCCACGTCGAATCGCTCGGCTAAGCCATCGCGCACTCGCGTAGCCGTTTCACGGGTGGCGGGATCAAAGTAAACATGGGCGTGAAAGTTTTTGATCTCAGCAGTGTCGTTTTTCATGGCACTCAGCTCCTCTTGAGGAACATATCGGCAGCCTCAGCTGTGCTGTCGATCACCAGAACGAAGGGAAAAAAGCGGCCTCTACACACGACGCGCTAAGCTATCCAACCGTATTGCAAGGTGTGAACGGTACCAGGCGGATACCACCATTCCCCCACCTTACACAGCGGGCATTTTTTGGGCATCGAGCCGCGTGCATACTCTGGCACTCCGACTAAGGGCTTGACTGACCCTTCGAAGGTCCCATCCCGAGTGACTTTCTTGGTCAGCATATACAAGCCCATCCCACACTCCGGGCAAGACAAAATCGTGCCGGAGTTTAGCGAGGGCAACAAAGTGATACGATCGGATGAGGGGTAAGACATCGCTCCCTCCAACATAAGCGGTCAGCAATCAGCAGTCAGCAATCAGCAAGATGAAGAAATATCAGAAACGACTAAGGATGCAATGCAAAGGCAGATCTAGGCAAGGTTCCTTTCTTGTTCTTGCTGAAAGCTGACGGCTGAAAGCTGATAGCTCTTTATCCCATCCGCCGGCGTTGCGCTGCCTGCACACGCGCGGCGAACTCTGCCGGTTTCATAATCAATGAGCCTTGAGTTTCTTCTTGCTCTTGCTGCTTTTCCTCATGGTAGTGCAGGGCGATACTCTGGCGCACTAATTCTTCGCAGAACGGAATTCCTTTGCCGCCACGCTCGCTGCGTCTGAGTGCCAGGGCCACGGCTAACGGACTTTCCTGGGCCTGGGTGATCTGATCGATGTAGACATGCGCTTGATCGTGGTCGAGTAACCAGCGTTGCACCTGCGGCTCTTCGAAGAGTTGCACTGAGGTGGCTAATAAACTCTCATCGGCAGCAATACTCTCCGCATCGAGGGCAGCAGGGAGTGGCACTTCCACCGGTTGCGCAGGGGTGGCAATCAGATGCGAACGTAGAGCTGGATAGGATTCGACTTCTTTTCCGTCGCGCGCTTGAGCGCGTTCGTAGCCTTCATGCATGAGGGCATCGCAGTAGCGCCAGGGCACTTCGAGCATGGTGATCTGATGCCGATCACTCAAGTCCTGACGCATCATACGGAAACCTTTACGGGTAACCTCAGCTCCTTCCACGTAACGCATCCCCCCAGGCTCATTCACCAAAGCCGAGAGATAGTGTAACCCGCCACCAATCTTCGGTTTGGTCAACCACACCAGGCGGTCTCCGTGGCCGTCCATTGATGACAGATGCCCTTCAGGCTCAATCGGAGCCAGCACTGGACGTATCGGTTCCTGGACGGGGCGCTCAATTGGTACCCCTTTCTGTGACAGCTTATACAAGGAGCGGTGAATCTGGCGCCGCAGGGCCTTGTCGTCCGTTTTGTTTTCCCAGGCAACCAACATTTGCGCCGCTTCCGGGGTGGGATAATCTCCCAGTAATGCCGCCAGCGCCACATCCGCAGCCGGGTCCTGGCCGACCCGCCCCTCTATCTCGGCGGTCGTCAGGCTGTGGTCTTGCAGCCGGGCCAGGGTCATATCCCATTGCTCAAGAGTTTTTTTCCCCTCGGCGAGCCGCGGGTCGCGAGCCGTATCCTTTTTTGCCATGCACCCCTCCAGGATCACGTGAACGGGAGCACCTTAACCGCCCTGCTTACGTGCTGTCAACGGGAAGAGAAAAACCGACCTAGCTCCTTGGTGAGATTGCTGCTAGGTATTTTCCCCATGACCGTGCGTTTCTGCCCGCAGTGCGGGGCTAAGACTGTCTCTCAGGCTCACTTCTGCGCCGCGTGTGGGGAAGCCCTGCCGGGCAGCGCAGGGAATCTTACCAAGCGGACACAAGTGGTTTCCGCTCCGTCCAAGAGCCTACTCGTGCCAGGCTTTGTCGTGCTCTCCCTTTATCTGCTGGTCGGGACCGGGTTGTGGGTGTTTGTCCTGCGCTCACAACCCGGTCCCTCTCGTGCAGCTTCGTCAGGAGAAGAACGAGCGAGCACAGGCGGTTCCGCCCTACCCCAAGATCACCCTCAGGTCTCTTTGCCAGAGGAAGCCAAGAAGCTCCTCACAGAACTGGCAGAAAAAGCCAATGCGGCCCCACAGGACGTCAAAACCTGGAAGACTCTGGCCGAGGCACAATCGCGCGCCGCACGTCTTGATGCGAGCTACCGCAGCGCCGCGCTCTCTTCTTATCGCCACGTGTTGGAACTGGCGCCGAATGATCTCGAGGCGCTGCGCGGAGTGGGCAACGTCTATTATGATTTCGAAGAGTACGCTAAAGCTATCGACTATTATCAGCAGTATTTAGTGCTCAGTCCCGAGGATGCCAACGTGCGCACCGACCTGGGCACTATGTACCTGTACACCAATGAGGCAGACCGGGCGCTTGCCGAGTACCAAACCGTACTGGCGAAAAAGCCGGACTTCTTCCAAGCCTACTTTAATATGGGTATTGCTTACCAAGAAAAAGGTGAGCCAGACAAAGCCCAGCAAGCCTTGGCACGAGCGAAGGCCCTCACGACCGATAAGAATATCCAAACCAGGATTGATCAAGTTATCGCCCAATTCAGCGGGACGGCCTCCCCTACCCCGACGGCGGCCCCTGCTGCGACTCCGGCGCGCTCGTCCTTCCAACAGACCGTAGAAAAGCTCTTCCGCACGCATGAAATCATGGGGCCGCGCATTAGTCGTATCGAGTGGCCCACTCCGGCTGAAGCGCACGTGTTTTTCCAAAACTTCCCGATGTCGGCCATGCCACAGGAAGTGCGTGAGCGTTTCCTTGGTAAACTCCGCACGCAAGTGACCGACGCGAAGACTGCCAATAGTATTAGCGAAACCGCGAAGATCGAGCTGATCGACGCAGACACTAACCAAGTCATGGAAACGATCGTCACATGAACCAAGAACATACATCTGTACCGTACTATCTTCCCATCGGTGATGAAGTCGAAATCTTCCAAGCCGCGTATGGGTGTCGCCTGCCAGTTTTGTTGAAGGGACCAACCGGCTGCGGGAAGACCCGCTTCGTCGAGTATATGTCCTATACCATTATGAGCGAAGGGGAAAAGGGCAAAAGGGCAAAAGGGGAAAAGGGGGGAGAAGGGGTAGCAGGGAATCTCATCACCGTCGCCTGCCACGAAGATCTCACCGGAAGTGATCTCGTTGGTCGCTACCTAATCAAGGGCGATGAAACGGTGTGGATCGACGGCCCCCTCACCCAGTCAGTACGACTGGGAGCGATTTGCTATCTCGACGAGATTGTCGAGGCGCGCAAAGACACCATCGTGTTGATCCATCCGCTGACCGACCATCGCCGTATTTTACCGGTTGATAAAAAAGGCGAAATCCTGGAAGCGCACCCGGATTTTCTCTTAGTCATCTCCTACAATCCTGGCTACCAAAGCATCCTCAAGGATCTCAAGCACTCCACCCGCCAGCGCTTTGTCACCATCGAATTTACCTACCCGCCGCGTGACAAAGAAGCCGAAGTGATTGCGCATGAAAGCGGCGTCGACCTCGAGACAGCCTTGGATTTAGCGAAGTTGGGCGAAAAGGTGCGGCACTTGAAAGCTAGTGGCTTGGAGGAAGGCGTCAGCACCCGCTTGCTGATCTATGCCGGGCAACTGATGCAACGGGGCGTCCGACCGCGCCGCGCGTGCGCGGTCGCCGTCTCGCGGTCGCTCACCGATGATGTCGATTCTCAGCGGGCGATCGATGAGGTCATCCACGCGATTTTTCCTTGAGCGTATTCGCCAAAGGAGGGACGATGCTCCATGCGGTAATCCTGGCTGGTGGTGGAGGAACACGGTTGTGGCCCCTGAGTCGCATGCAGTACCCCAAACAATTTCTTCCCCTCCTCGGGGAATATACGCTCCTGCAGCAGACCATCCTGCGACTCGATGCCACGGTCCCGCCGCAACGCCTGTGGGTCGTCACCGGCAACGAGCAAACCCACCTCGTGCACCTGCAGCTCTCTGCCCTGCCAGGCTTAGGGGAAAGCACGGCGCAGGTGCTGACTGAGCCCGTAGGGAGGAACACCGCCGCCGCCATTGGCCTAGCGGCTGTCCATTTACAGCGCTGCGACCCAGAGGCAATCATGGCGGTCCTTCCAGCCGACCACTGGATTGACCGTCCCCGCACCTTTCTCACGTTGCTGCAAGGAGCGATAGGATTGGCCGAGCGAGAGAAGCTCGTGACCTTCGGTATTGTCCCTGACCATGCGGCGACTGGCTACGGCTACATTCACCGGGGCAACCCATTCTTCGTTTCTCCAGAGTGCCAGTCAGACAGCGCCGTCTACGACGTCGAGCGGTTCGTCGAGAAGCCTGATCTCTCAACTGCCCAAGCCTACGTGTCTAACGGTACTTACTACTGGAACGCGGGCATCTTTCTCTGGCGTGCCTCGACCATCTTAGAAGAGATCGCCACCTACCTGCCAGCACTGCATGAGGGACTTACCGAGATCGCCGACAGCCTCGACACCAACAAAGCCAAGGAAACTCTGGCCGCAGTATACCAACGGCTCGAGTCCGTATCGATCGACTATGGCGTGCTCGAGAAGTCCGCCCGTCTGCTCGTGGTAGCGGCGGATATCGGTTGGTCGGATTTGGGCGAGTGGACCGCTATTCACCGTTTGTCACCGCAGGACGAACAAGGGAACACGTTGAGTGTGAACGTCCTCGACCGCGGGAGCAAAAATTCTTTTATCCATAGCAGCCGCCGCCCCATCGTGACGATTGGGTTGAAAGACTTAGTCGTCGTCGATACTGAAGACGCGCTGCTCGTCTGCGCTCAGGACCGTATCCAAGAAGTCAAAACTGTGGTCCAGCAGCTGCAGACCGAAGGAGCAGAGGTTGCCAACTCTCCTCATACTGTGCAACGCCCCTGGGGCACGTACACAGTGTTAGAGGAAGGGCCGGGGTTTAAGGTGAAGCGGGTCGTCGTTCGTCCTCGGGCTGCTTTAAGCTTGCAGCTCCACCACCATCGCAGCGAGCATTGGGTGGTAGTCCGTGGGGTAGCCAGCGTCATCAATGGCGAGCAAGATTTCCGGTTGGCGGCGAACCAGTCCACCTATATCCCCTTGGGAACCAAACATCGCCTCGGCAACCCGGGGACTGAATCTCTGGAAATTATTGAAGTGCAGACCGGCTCGTATCTCGGAGAAGATGACATCGTGCGGTTTGCCGATCTCTACAACCGCGTGCCATAAATGAAATGACGCCCACGTGCTGAAACAATGAGGGAGTGTGCACAAACACCGAGTTGGCGGTCTCGATCAGGAAGTGAGGGACAAGGCAGCCACGAGAGCTACCCCGTCTTGTCACTTACTCACGACCTCAACGCGAAAATCCGAAATCGTCTCGCGATTGGCAATCGCGAACTGAAAGGTAGCAGTTTCTCCACCAGCGAGGGGCTGAGGGGAAGGCAGGACGACGCGTCGTACGACTGGCTGGCCATCCGCACCAACGGCAGAAATCGTCACCAAGACATTCTCTGCACTCTTGTCGTCCAAGTTGCGCACTTTGCCGCTGATGGTGATGACCTTTTTATCTTTGCTGGTCGTATTATCTAAATCAAAAACTTGTAAGACCGGCGCTAAGGTCGGGGGATTTAAATCTTCACCCTCTTCCTTCCGTACCGTGACTGTCCACTGGTGGGCCACATTTAACCCGGATGAAGCAGCGGTCACGGCCACCTCAACCTTATGCGTACCTACGGGCTTGTTCTTAAACTCAATGACTTCCTGCCCCGAGGCTGGTCGGCCATCAATTTTCCATTGATAGCTCAGCTCCGGTTCGACCAAGCCTGGGACCTCGATATCAACGCCAAAGAAGCGCGA
>JACQEL010000407.1 GCA_016200595.1 Deltaproteobacteria bacterium | reverse complement strand
TTCGTGAGATGGGCCAGCTCCCAGGTGTGATCAAGCGCTTTGGCAGTACTGACGCTTTACGCCATACCCTGCATGAGATGCAGCAACGCCTGTACGGAGAGGAGACGGCATGAGCCGAGAGCAGCTCGCAAACGACATCTGGCGTGCCTGCGACATCATGCGCCGCGACAACAACTGCGGCGGCATCATGGAGTATGTGGAACACCTGACCTGGGTGCTCTTCCTTAAATTCCTTGACGAGCAAGAGACCATCTTCGAAGCCGAGGCGGGCATCGCCGGGCGCACCTACACGCGCGTCTTCTCGGATCAGTACCGCTGGTCCCACTGGGTCACCCAGGCGTTGGGAGAAAAAGACCCGACGACCGGCAGGCGCAAGTCGCCCCAATGGATTGCTGACGGCCTGCTGCCCTTTGTACACGGCACGCTCTTTCCACACCTTCGCCCGCTTTCTGGCTCGCCCGAACGCGAGGTGATTGCTGGTGTTTTCTCTGAGCGCAACGTCGTGGTCTGCGCTTCGCCGTACAACTTGAAGGACGTTCTTGAGATCGTAGATAACATTGACTTCAAGAACCCGGATGACATCCATATCGTTTCTCATGTCTATGAGGGACTTCTGCAGAGGTTGGGCAACGAAAATAAAATGGCGGGCGAGTTCTACACCCCGCGGTCGGTCATCCGCTTCATCGTCCACGTGGTAAACCCTGTCCTTGGCGAGACCGTCTACGACCCGGCCTGTGGCTCAGCCGGTTTTCTCACTGAAGCCTATGAGCATATGCGCAAAGCCGAGAAGAGCCGCAAGGACTACGAAACTCTGCAGCGCAAGACGTTCTTCGGTCAAGAAAAGAAGTCAGTGCCTGCGCTCCTCGGCCTCATGAACTTAGTCCTGCATGGCGTGATGACCCCTGACCTCCGCCGTCGTAATACCCTCGAAGAGAACATCCGCAATATCTCTGAGCGCTTTGATATAGTGGTGACCAACCCGCCTTTTGGTGGTACCGAGAACACGCAGATCCAGCAGAACTTCCCGGTCAAATCAAACGCCACCGAGCTGCTGTTCATCGAACACATCATGAAGAAGCTCAAGCCGCGCGATGGCGCGCGCTGCGGCGTGGTGGTGCCTGAATGGACGCTTTTCCGTGGCGGCGTCTTCGCCACGGTCAAGGCGGACCTGCTGCGCGACTTCAATTTGCACATGATTGTGAGCTTGCCGCCCGGCACCTTCGCGCCTTACTCGGACGTGAAAACCGGTCTTCTCTTCTGCGAACGTCCAGGACCGACGAAAGAGACGCTCTATTATGAACTCCCGGTTCCTGAAGGTCTCAAGAAGTTCAGTAAAGGGAGCCCTATTGCAGACGAGCACTTTGCCGAAGCGCGTGAGGTCTGGCAGCGCTGGGACGCCTATCGTCGCGGCAAAGGCCCGCGACCCGAGCCGACTGCGAATTCTTGGATTGAAACTTCTGGAATACTGGCTGCTCGTGGGTACGACCTCTCGACTAAGAATCCCAACCGTCCAGAGAGCGAAAAGCTTCCACATCCGGCAGAACTCACCGCAACCTTGTTAGAGCGCAACCGCGAGTTGCACGCGATTCTTGAGAACCTGCATGTGATGCTGAGTAACGGCAACGAGGAAGCAAGCGAAGTGTCATGAACCTGTCTGAGTTGCTACGCCAGGGCGAATCCGAAACCTTGGAGTTCAAGGCCTCTTTCAATGACGATGTGTTGGAGAGCCTTGGCGCGCTGGCGAATGCGCGGGGCGGTATTGTTCTCATCGGTGTGGAAGATGCAGGTGTGGTGCGCGGTGTACAGGTCGGTAAGAAGACGCTGGAGGACTGGGCAAACCGCATTCAGGAAGCAACTGATCCCCGTTTACAACCTTCGATCAGCAAGGTTGAACGCAATGGCAAGACTCTTGTGACTATTACAGTAGAATCCACCACCGGCGTGCCGGTCAGCGTACGGGGGCGCTACTTCAGGCGAGTGGGCCGCACTAACCAGCGCATGAGCCACAAGGAAATCATGCAGCGGATACTTTCGGGCGCAGGTTTGAGCTGGGATGCGGTGGGCGAGCCGGAAGCGAGCTGGGACGACCTAGCTCTCGAAAAGATTCGGCAATTCATGGACGCGGTGCGCCACGCTGGCCGGAGGCCGGTTCCGGAAAGAACGGGTGAACGCGAGTTTCTTGAGAAGCTTGAACTTCTCAAAGACGGCCGGCTTACGCGAGCTGCACTGTTGCTTTTTGGGAAGAGGCCGACCAGTTACTTTCCTTCCGCCTTCCTCAAGCTCGGCCGCTTCCGTTCGCCTATCTTGATCGTGGACGATCGGGAGGTTGAAGGCACGTTGCTAGAGCAGGTCGAGGAAGCGATGAGCTGGTTTCGCGAGCGTTTCCAGACCAAGTTTGTGATCACCGGTAAGCCCCAGCGAGACACGATTTGGGAGTACCCGCTCGAAGCTGTACGCGAGGCCGTCGTCAACGCCATTTGCCATCGGGACTACGCAAGTCCCATTAACATTCAGGTTCGCCTCTACGATGACCGTCTGACGATCTGGAATCCTGGAGAATTGCTATTCCCCTTGACACCTACAGCCCTCCTTCACGAGCATGCCTCTATTCCTCGGAATCGCAAGGTTGCCGAAGCTTTCTTCTACGTCAAGCTCATCGAGCAATGGGGCAGCGGCACCACACGCATGGCCGCCATGCTTCAGGAAGCTGGCCTTCCCGAGCCGGAGTTCGATATCAGGACTCCAGGCATGTTTCGCCTGACTTTACGCCAAGATCCTTTCTCTGAAGAGCGGCTACAGGAGCTAGGCTTGAATGAGCGGCAGAGGCAAGCAGTGGCTTATGTCCGTGAAAAGGGACGGATTACCAATCAAGAGTATCGCCAGCTTACAGGTGTTTCGAATAAGACTGCTTATCTCGATCTCAATGGCTTGGTAGACAAGCAAGTTCTAGCAGTACAAGGGACTAGGAGGTCCATTAGTTACGTTCTTTCAAAAAGCTGGGTAACGAAAAGGTAATGAAAAGGTAATGAAAAACCTCAAGGATTACAAGAACAAAAGGTTCAGAAGGCCACAAAGGGGCCAAGCGCGCCATCGCCGGATGGGGGAAACCTGATGAGCCAAACCGCCCAAACGAGCCTCTTCCCAGAGAAGCAACCCTCAGCCCAAGGACTATGGCCACTGCCGTCAGGGTGGGAGTGGATGCCGTTGGGGACCGTGTGTCAGATAAATCCGCGCCGGCCGCGGCTAGAACGGACCGATGATACCCCCACTTCTTTCCTCCCGATGTCCGGTGTGGATGAGGTAGATGGAACTATCACAGGTTTGGAGGAGCGACCTTTTAGAGAGGTCATGCGCGGTTTCACCTATTTCGAGGAAGGCGATGTGCTCTTCGCAAAGATCACTCCCTGTATGCAAAACGGGAAATGCGCCGTCGCTCGTGGGCTGCGCGACCCAATAGGGTTTGGCTCGACTGAGTTTCATGTCCTTCGTCCGGGTTCCCACTTGACCGCGGACTGGGTTCATCGTTTCCTTCGCCGCCTCGCCTTCCGACTCGAAGCCAAGGAGCATTTCCGCGGCGCGGTTGGTCAACAGCGCGTTCCGGAAGACTTTCTTACTAGCTCTGTAATTCCGGTTCCCCCCAACCTCGACATCCAATACCGCATTGTCGGACGGAGCGAAACACTGCTGGCTGAAGTGAAAGAGGCTCGCACCCTCGCTGCTAGCATTCGCCGAGACACCGATCGCATCATGGAAGCGGCGCTGGCTGAGACAGTGTCTGAATTTGATCGCTGCTTCCGACTTCTTTCGGTAGGTCAACTTGCTGAAGCTGGACGCATACGCCTTGCTGGAGGTGGAACCCCGTCCAAGGCAAACGCTGCTTACTGGACAGGGCCAGTACCTTGGGTGTCTCCCAAGGATATGAAACGCTGGCTGATAGACGACGCTGAAGATCACATCTCTATCGAGGCCTTAAAGGAAACGAGCGCTAGGCGCGTCGCGCGGAGGGCTGTACTCGTTGTTGTTCGCGGGATGATTCTCGCGCACACCTGGCCTGTTGCTGTCACCACTGTCGATGTCGCCATCAATCAAGACATGAAAGCCCTCTGCCCAGACGAATCACTCAAGCCCAAATATCTTGGCTACGTACTCCGAGCGCGTGCGCGCGAGGTGCTGCCCCTCGTTGAGACCGCTGCGCATGGAACAAGACGACTCAAATCAGAGACCCTCGAATCTGTGACCATCCCAGACGCGCCACTTCCTATGCAAGAACAGCTTGTTACCTATCTCGGCAGTGTTCAAGCGGAAGTGAGCGAAATGCGCCGTCTGCAGGCGCAGGATGCCGAGCTTCTTGACCAGTTGGAACAGTCAATCCTCGAACGTGCGTTTCGGGGGGAGCTGTAGTGGAGCCGAAAGAATCGACCATCAAACTGTTCCGCCTCGAAGATCCGCGACAGGAACGGATTTATCGAAAACTGGTGCATTTGGTCGGGCTAGGCCCAGCGGCGTTTTACCGTGATGCTTGCCGCCTGATGGCCACGACCCCACTCTTCGATACAACGACACACCTTGTCTCGCACTTGCTCCGCGATATTGAGAGCGCTTTGCGCGACGTGTTGGAATCGGTAGCGGCGCGCACGGAGCGCCTCACAAAGAAGAGCGGGTCGGGTGAGGAAAATCACAAAGCCGAAATTCTCGCCATTCTTGCAGGTTTGGGGATTCCCGAGACAGATCTCGTAGCCCAGGCGTGGT
>JACQEL010000406.1 GCA_016200595.1 Deltaproteobacteria bacterium | reverse complement strand
TAGTAGACGCCTAGCGGCAACTTACTGTGATCCCAGCTTGTTACCTTCTCAGGAATGATTTTGAGGACTGATCGTTTTTGCGCGCGGGTCTGCACGACAGCATCCGCTGGCGCTGGCACCCCGCCCGCTTGAAACGTGCGAATTTCACGCATGACCTTCCAGACTTCATCAGGATCGTCAATAACTTCACAGCGGCCGCGGATCATCACGCCTTTGAGTTCGTTATAAGCCGTTCCTGACTCGACCATCACCGCCACTTTGGGGTTGCGGCGGATGTTCACCACTTTTTGCGCCTTGCGGAAGGAGGTCATGTAAACACAACCGTCCTTCACCATGTAAGCCATCGCCACTGCGTGCGGATAGCCATCTTTGTCGATCGTGCATAACACCATAGTCCTCGTCCTGGCAAGAAATTTTTCCTGCTCTGCGGGCGTCATCTTAATCTGGCTCTGTTTGTTCATTTCCAGCCTCCACTTTATACGTTTCCACTTGATGACTATCCATAAATGCGCGCCCTTCGACAAGCTCAGGGCGAACGGAGTTGGTCTTGATGGTACGACGAGACCCGTTCGTGCTGAGCCCTGTCGAAGCATGAACGCGTTGGGGCAGTTCAAGGGGGATTTGGTATTACCCTAAAACCCAGATGGCCGCGGACAACCCCCAACGATGGCGAGGAGATGCTTCGCCAAGTCGAGCGTCGTGCGATCTTCTAAGTAGGGCCCGACGATCTGTATACCGACCGGCAAGCCATTAGCCAGACGACCAACCGGAACTACCGTTGCCGGTAGGTAACAAGCTCCTGCCGGAGCCATCCAGGCCAGGAGGTCCCAGTACGGACGTTGCTCTCCGCCTACCGATGCCAGCCGTGCTGCTTGTGGCTCTGAATGATCATGAGGAATGGCCGGACACGGCATGACTGGTAACAGCATGGCATCCCACTGCTCAAAGAACGTTTCCCAACGCCGGCGCAGTTGCAAGCGTCTCTCGTTATTACTGAGCCATTCGCGATGCCGCATGGCCAGCAGGCGCCGGGTGTCAGCAAGCGGGGTATCGCCAGTCGTCGCCGCGTAGGACTCGATCCGATCCCGGGGCACACCGCCTGCTAGGGCAGCTTGCAGGAGCGCAAAGAAGGTCTTTACCGCCTTCTCCAGAGGGAAATCCGGGCGCGCTGCTGTATCAACGCTGACCCCAGCCTGGGTGAGCGCGTGGGCCGCGTTTTCTAACAAGGTTCGGACCTCCAGCTCGACGCGGCACCGTGGATCATCAAGCCAGGCCGCAACTCGATATTCTTTGAGTGTCTGCCGCCGAGGGGGCGGTAGCTCTAAACGCCAGGCGCGCTGCTCCCAGCGATTCGGACCGGCCATAATCTCGAGGCCAAGCTCCAGATCTTCAACGCTGCGAGCCATAGGTCCGGCAACCGCGAGGTCGGCGAGGGTCAAGGTTCCCGGCGGTCCAGGAATTTGTCCATGTGACGGCACGATACCATAGCTCGGCTTATGGCCGACGACGCCCGACATATGCGCCGGCAGACGACTGGAGCCACCAATGTCACTACCGAGTTCCAACGGAGTGAAACCACATGCGAGCGCTGCGGCCGAACCGCCGGATGAACCTCCTGGAGTGCGCGAGAGATCGTAAGGATTGTGGGTAGTCCCGAAAATTTTATTGTAGCTTTGCAGATCGCCGGCATAGATTGGCAAGTTGGTCTTGCCAAAAATGACCGCGCCAGCGGCGCGCAGACGCGCGACCGGCCAAGCATCTTCTTGCGGCACGAAATCTGCCAGCTCCGGCGCGCCGGAGGTCGTCCGCATCCCCGCCGTTTGGAAAGAGTCCTTGATAGTTATAGGCACGCCGTGCAGCGGCCCGCATGCCTCTCCCCGAGCTAAAGCCGTATCGGCCGCATCGGCTTCAGCTCGAGCCCGCTGGGCATCGATAGTCACTACACTATTGATGCGCGGATCGAGCTGGGCAACGCGCTCAAGGAAATAATCCAGCACCTCTCGACTGGAAAGCTCGCGCTGGCGAATTTTCTTCGCAAGCGCGAGGGCTGTAGTATACGCAAGTTCGGACACGGTGTGCTCCTTTCCTCCTAGAGCGTCTTTCAATTGAATGAGTCCTTTGTAGGGGCGATCCTTGTGATCGCCCAATGGGGAGACCACAGGCAGCAGGGCGAATACAAGATTCGCCCCTACGGTTGGCATGAGGACGCATCCTAATAAAAACCGCTGTACTTCAAATCAATGAGCGAGTTCCTCCAGCAATACCTTCGCTTCTTGCAAATCCGCGGCATCGAAGCCTTCGGTAAACCAGTTGTAGATCTCGGCGAGCATCCGCCGGGCTTCTTCCTTCTTGCCTTGTTGTTGCCACAAGCGAGCCAAGCTCATTGCGGCTCGTAGTTCTAGCGATTTAGCTTGCTGTCGGCGAGCGATGTCGATAGCTTTCCGAAAATACCCCTCCGCCTCTTCTTCAACTTGGGACTTTGGACCTGGGACTTTGGACTGTAGCGTGAGCGTTCCTTTCAGCCGATACAACTCCGCCTCGGAGAAGCGCTCCCCGGTTTTGTTGACCAGGTCCAACGCCTCGGCCAGTAGGGCCAGTCCTTCCTCTGCCTGTCCCCTTTTCCCATACGCCTCGGCTAGCAGAGCAAGATAAAATGGCCGTCTTATCTCTGCCCCTGTGGCCCGGTGGGCAGCCAGACCTTCGTGCATCTGCGCGATTCCCTCCTCTGCCTGCCCCCGCTCAGCCTCGGCCCAGCCCCGTAGGATAAGCCCGTTCGCCAAGAAGTAGACAAACCCCTGCTCACTAGAGAGCATAATCAACGCCTCGGCCCGCTCTCGGACTGCCTGCCTTTCCTGACGGAACTGATGGAGGACGGCAGCGAAGTTCAGAGCAAAAGCCAAGCTGAAGGGGTTAGACAGCTCTTGGGCTTGGGCGAGGGCCTCGTGGATGCTCTTCTGGGCCTGGTCCGGATAGCCGAGGTGCCACAAGGCCAAGGCCGCAAAACAGAGGCAATTCACCCCGGCGTTCCCTGCAAGGAGGGCCTGGGAACGGTGCTGCAGAGGATCGTAAAGGGCAATCCCCTGCTCACAGTGCGCTCGGGCCGAGGTCACCTCTCCCAGCCAGAGCAAGGTGCTCCCCAGCATAAAGTGGGCTGGCAAGAGGAAAGCCGGGTCTTGCACGCTCTGGGCCAGGCGCAGGAGCTGTTCCCCAAGCTCCCGAGCCGTCTGGCACTCGCCGCGCATGAGATAAAATGTGCACAGTCCTGCCTGTGCCGGAAAGAGCTGAGGAGTCTCCCCCACCTGCCGGCAGAGCTCTAGCGCCCGGGTACAGACTCTTTCGACTTCGTGGTTCACAGAGCCCTTGGTCATCATTAATGGCACACGCAGAGTGAGTTGCAGGGTGAGTTCTTGTTGAGCGCGCTCAGGAGTGTCCGTCAAGGTCTGGAGTAGCTCTAGCCCTTTGGTCAGGTGGCTAATCGCTTCGGTATTGGCCGAGCGCTGCACCGCTTGCTGCCCAGCACACTGCAGGTACTCTACCGCCTTATGGGTATTACCACTACGGCTGTAGTGATGGGCAAGTGCTTCATAGTGGTCCTCTAACCGGGAGTGAAACAGTGCTTCGATCGCCTGTGCCGTGCGCTCGTGCAGCACCTTGCGCCGTTCGATCAGCACGGAATTGTAAGCAACTTCCTGGGTGAGCGCATGCTTGAAGGTGTACTCGGGCTCCGGAAAGGCCGGCTGCTCGTAGATAAACTCAGCGGCCTGGAGGTGGGCGAGCTGTGTTTGCAGATTCGCTGCCGATTTGGTCACCACCTGCTGGAGCAAGCTAAAGGGAAATTCTTTGCCGATGACGGCCAAGGTCTGCAGCAGCGCCTTGTCGTCGGGCGGGAGCCGATCAATGCGTGCGGCAAGGAGACCTTGCACGGTGGAAGGGAGGTGCAGATCAGTCGGTAGGGGCGTATGGCCAGTGGAAGGGCCAGGCCGAAGCTGCGCCCCTACATCACGGTGGGCACTGCCCACCCTACGAGGGTCGGTCAACACTCCCTGTTCAACCAGTGCCAGGACGATCTCTTCCATGAAGAAGGGATTACCCTCAGTCTTCTCCAAGATGAATCGCCGTAGGGGCGACGCAGGCGTCGCCCCTACCTTTTCTTCCAGCAGGGTCGTCAGCATCTCTTCCGCTTCGGTTTGTCCCAACGGGTCAAGCCGAAGCTGCGTGTAGTAGGTCTTAGTGCCCCACTCGTGCCGGTACTCGGGGCGGAAGTTCACTAACAGCAGGATTCTCGCCGTCGCGATACTCTCACTTAACAGCAGGAGGAACGCTTGGGTTTCGCTGTCCAGCCAGTGCAAATCCTCGACGATCAGGATAAGCGGCTGGTTCAAGCTCTCCCGTACCAGCAGACGTTTGATGGCCTCGAAGGTTCGCCGCTTACGGATCTGGGGGTCCATCTGCATAAGCGGCGAAGTAGGGTCCAAGACTCCCAGCAACGCGAACAGGTAAGGCAGCGTATCTTCCAGGCTGCCATCGAGGATGAGCACCTTGCCAGTCACCTTTTCTCGTCTGCTCCGCTCGTCGTCCTGAAGCGTGATCTGGAAGTAATTCTTGAGCAGATCGATCAGGGGCAAATACGGATAGGCTTTACCGTGAGATACTGAGAAGGTTTCCAGCACCAGGCAGCCTCTTTGTGAGAGCAGCTTGAATTCGTGGAACAAGCGGGACTTCCCTACCCCAGGTTCGCCCATCACCCCGACGATTTGCCCGTGGCTGCTCTGGGCTTGCGCGAAGGCGCGCTTGAGGTGTTCCATCTCGCTGTGGCGGCCGACAAAGCGCACCAGTCCGCGCCTAGCTGCCACCTGCAGCCGCGTGCGTAACTGCCCCACCCCCAACAACTCGTAGATGTTGACGGGCTCACTGACCCCTTTGACCCGCACGGCTCCCAGCGGCTTAAATTCAAAATAGCCTTCGGTGAGTTTATGGGTGTGCTCACTCACCACGACCGAACCAGGTGTCGCCAGCCCTTCCATGCGAGACGCCAGTCCCGTCGAATGCCCGATCGGCGTGTATTCGGTATGTAAGTCATCCTTGCGGACTCCACGCATCACCACTTCACCGGTGTTGATCCCAACGCGAATCTGCAGGGATGGCAGACTTTTCTCTAACCGTAAGCGCTCGGCCAGCTGCCGACTCTCTTCCTGCATGCGCAGGGCGGCAAACAACGCCCGTTGTGGATGATCTTCATGCGCGATCGGCGCACCAAAGAAAGCGAAGATACCATCGCCGGTGGACTGGGCCACATAGCCTTCGTAGCGATGGACCGCTTCCATCATCAAAGTCAGGACGGGATCAATGATGGAACGGGCTTCCTCGGGGTCGAGATCTTCCATGAGGGCCATCGAGCCCTTAATGTCGGCAAAGAGGGCAGTGATGGTTTTGCGCTCACCCTCGGTAGCCCCGCGAGCTTCCCTCGCCGCCTGCTCGGCGAGGATGCGGTCAGCGAGATGAGGGGGAGTCCAGTGTCCGGGGTCCGCAGGCCAAGGTCCGAAGTCCGAAGTCTTTTGGACGCTGGACGCTAGACGCTGGACGCTAGACTGTTGTGACTGCCGCATGAGCGACGTACCGCATTCGGCGCAGAATTTGGCCTGCGGTGGGTTTTCAAATCCACAACTCGGGCAGCGATTTTGGAGTGTCCCGCCACACTCGATGCAGAACTTGGCCTTTTCGGGATTTTCAGACCCACAACTGGCACAGTGCACGGCAGATTCCCCTCACCCTAGCCCTCTCCCACAAG
>JACQEL010000405.1 GCA_016200595.1 Deltaproteobacteria bacterium | reverse complement strand
TGGCAGACTAAAACGGAAACTGTAGCGCCGTTCTGCCATCGCGAGTGACCGCCGTGATCTTCCTTTCAGAGACTACGGAGAGGAATTGTTATCATTTCCTCTCCGTAGAGAACATGCTCAATTCTGTCCGTCTACGCTGAGGATGCAGATCCTTTCGCTTCTTCCGCTCTCTTCGTTGTTCCTTCTCCTCGCACGGTAAACTCAACTAACGATATTGGTGCCGCGTCACCACGACGTGGACCAATCTTGAGCACACGAGTGTACCCTCCGGAACGTCCTTGAAAGCGAGGGGTGACCTCGTCGAATAATCGCTGCACTAGCCTACGGCTCCCGAGATAAGCAAAAGCCAAACGGCGGGCATGTACGGTTCCTTTTTTTCCTAAGGTTACCATGCGATCCGCCCAACGTCGTAGTTCCTTCGCTTTCGCGTCGGTCGTGCGAATTTGTTCTCGCTGGATGAGCGCCTTGATTAAATTGCGCATCAACATCTTGCGGTGCGCAGCAGTACGGTTGAGTTTCCGTCCAGCTTTGAGGTGTCGCATGACTTTATATATCCTTCCTCACAGCGATGTCTCAGATCAGCTCTCTCGTTCTTCGGCGATACGGCGCCGTTCAAGCTCTTCCCGCGAAGGAAAACTCTCGAGTCGCATGCCTAACTCAAGCCCCATGTTATGCAGGGTCTCTTTAATTTCATTGAGCGACTTGCGGCCAAAGTTTTTCGTACGCAAAAGGTCAGCCTCGGTTTTCTGCACGAGTTCACCGACGAAGCGGAGGTCTGCGCTCTGTAAACAGTTAGCAGAACGCACCGACAAATTCAGCTCCTCGATTGGCCGCAAGAGATTTTCGTTGAGCGTGACGGACGGCGTCTCACTCACCTCAGATGGCCATTCTCCGGTTTCGGCAGCGCCAGCCACAGCGACAAAAATCGATAATTGACCTTGCAGTTCTCGGGCAGCAGAAGCGAGCGCCTCCCGCGGACTAATACTGCCATCAGTCCAGAGTTCTAAAGATAACCGCTCATAATCCGTGCGCTGCCCAACGCGCGCATTGCTGACGGTGAAGTTGACCTTGCGTACTGGAGAGAATGCCGCGTCCAGGGGGATTGTTCCGATTGGGTCTTCTTCAGATTTATGTCGTTCTGCGGTCACATACCCACGCCCGCGTTGGATGGTCGCTTCGAGTTCGAGGTGCGCATCTTTCCCTAAAGTTGCTAAATAGGTACCAGGATTAAGGATTTCTGCTTGGGGGCCAACAACTAACGCTGCCGCTGTGACCTTTCCTTCTCCACGGATATCTAGCCGTGCCGTCTCGCTATCGCCGTCGCGCAGACGAAACCGTATCTCCTTGAGGTTAAGAAGAATGTCAGTCACATCTTCAGTCACCCCAGGAACCGTAGAAAACTCGTGCAGTACCCCTTGAATGCGCACTTTCACAATAGCGGCACCGGACAGGGAAGACAGTAGTACGCGCCTGATCGCATTGCCCAGGGTTGTACCGAACCCGCGCTCGAAGGGTTCGCCAAAGAACCGGCCGTAGGTCGGGGTCAAGGTTTCTTCTTCGACCTAGATACTTTTGGGCTTACTCAGCTCCCTCCAACTCTCCATGCAGATTCCTCTTTTTGTCTTGGTAGCAGGCTTCGTCTAGCCCAGACCATGCAATTATACTTTCGAATATAACTCGACGATGAGCTGTTCATTGATCGGTAAGGTCAACTCGGTACGCGTAGGCAATGCCCGCACTCGTCCAGCAAATGCGTCTTTGTTGACCTCGAGCCATTCTGGCACACCGCGTCGCTGGGCGAGGTCGAGTGACTCTTGAATACGGACAACTTTGCGACTCGACTCGCGCACTTGAATTTCATCACCAGGCTTCACAAAGTATGAAGGAATAGTCACCCGGCGTTGATTGACCAAAAAATGGCCATGACGTACCAATTGACGGGCTTCGGAGCGCGAAGGCGCAAAGCCCATACGGTAGATCATGTTGTCGAGGCGGCTCTCCAACAATGACAGCAAGTTCTCACCGGTGATTCCGCGCCGCCTCTCGGCCAAGGCAAAAACGCGACGAAATTGTCTTTCCAAGACACCATAGATACGCTTGAGCTTCTGCTTTTCGCGCAATTGCAAGCTGTACTCTGTGGACTTGCTCCTCCCTTGCCCATGCTGCCCGGGTGGATAGCTACGCCGCTCGATCGCACACTTGTCGGTGTAGCACCGCTCGCCTTTGAGAAACAGCTTAATGCCTTCCCGCCGGCACAAGCGGCAAACTGGTCCAATATATCGCGCCACAAAACCTCCTGCCCTGTCAAATCATTCTTGCAGCGTAGTATACAACTGTGACACTAACTCTCATTTTACAAAATAGGAATTAGACTCGTCGGCGCTTAGGCGGGCGGCAACCATTGTGTGGAATCGGGGTCACATCACGGATAAGGATGATGGCAAACCCAGCCGCTTGTAGAGAGCGGAGGGCAGAGTCGCGCCCCGCTCCCGGCCCTTTCACTTGCACCTGTACAGTACGCATACCCGCATCGGCTGCCTTACGCGCCGCGCTCTCCGCCGCCACCTGCGCCGCAAATGGAGTCCCTTTGCGAGATCCTTTGAATCCTACCGTCCCAGCACTCGCCCACGCCACGACATTTCCCTGCGGGTCAGTAATGGTCACGATAGTATTATTGAAGGTGGAGTGGATATTCACGACCCCTTCAGGCACGGACCGTCTCACCTTCTTCTTGCGTTGCGTTGAGCGCTCACCGGCTTTCGGCATGAGTCGTCTCCTTGTTTGTCATAAGTTTATTTCGGCGTTGGAGCTTGCTTCCTGCCGGCTACGGTACGGCGAGGTCCTTTACGTGTGCGCGAATTTGTTCGGGTGCGCTGTCCTCGCACAGGCAAGTTCCGTCGATGCCGTAGCCCCCGATATGCGCCAATATCGACATAACGCTTGATATGGTTCGCATTATCACGACGCAGATCGCCTTCGACTCGGTATCCTTGGTCAATCACGCGGCGGATATTGACTACTTCATCATCGGTCAAGACATCGGTTTTCTTCTCCGCAGGGACTCCCGCTTCAGAGAGGATCTTAAGAGCTGCCGTCCGACCGATGCCAAAGATATACGTGAGACCGATCTCCACTCGCTTGTTGCGCGGTAACTCAACTCCGGCGATGCGCGCCATAGCATTTCCTCCACATTGGCAGCAACGGGCTCATCCCTGCCGCTGTTTGTGCCGGGGGTTTTCACAGATCACTCGATTCACCCCGGCACGCCGAATGATCTTGCACTTACGGCAAATCCGCTTTACTGAAGCACGAACTTTCACGGTTATTTTCCTCGTGAGTCACGTTATACATTCTCGACGAAAATTACAGCACACCTAGCACTTCAGGACCTTTTTCCGAGATAGCCACAGAACGCTCGAAATGCGCAGACAAGCTGCCATCGCGCGTGATAGCCGTCCAGCCATCGCTTTTGAGTACCACTTCGGCCCTGCCCAGATTGACCATCGGTTCGATGGCTAAGACCATCCCTTCACGCAACCGCACCCCACGGTCACGCGCCCCATAGTTAGGGACGGGAGGATCTTCGTGCATGCGCCTGCCGATGCCATGTCCGACAAACTCACGCACGACCGAAAACCCCTCCTGTTCAACCCGCTCTTGAATGGTCGCCGATACATCCCCCAAACGATTACCAACCCGGGCCTGCGCAATGCCAGCTTCCAATGCTGCGGCAGTGGTATCGATCAAATGGCGCACCTGCTCGCTGACCTCACCAACGGCGAAAGTCATGGCCGCATCCCCATAGAAATCTCGGTAGACAACGCCAAAATCCAGGCTCACCACATCCCCTTCGCGTACGAATCGCTGGGTCGAAGGAATACCATGAACTATTTCATCATTGAGGGAAACGCAAATCGTCGCCGGGAATGGCACTGTTCCATTCCGTATCTGGTATCCTTTGAAGGCGGAACGGACCCCTTTCTGTCGGATTAACTCAGCGGCAATACGATCCATTTCACCAGTTGAGATCCCAGGATGAATTCGCTCTCGCAACTCGGCCAAGATCTCGATGACCACACGATTCGCCACACGCATAAGCGCGATTTCTTGCGGAGACTTGAGAAAAATCATGACCGATGCGTCGCTGGCACAGTGTTTAGCGCTGCAGTGATCCGTTGCCCGACTTCTTCTGGCATGCCACGTCCGTCTATCTCGTACAGCAACTCGCGATCACCATAATAAGACAACAGCGGAGCAGTAGAACGCTCGTACACGACAAGGCGGGCGCTGACGGTCTCTGCGTTGTCGTCACTGCGCTGGTATAACACACCCTGGCATTTGTCACACACGCCAGCGCGCTTGGGCGGATCGAAACGCTCGTGGTACATCGTGCCGCACTCGCGACACACTCTCCGCCCACTGAGTCGTTCGATCAGATCAGCACGGGGAACCATAATGCTCATCACTCCATCAAGCCTCTTTCCAGAGCGGGTGAGTTCATCAGCCAAAGCATCAGCTTGCGCAATCGAACGAGGAAATCCATCGAGCAGGAAACCGGATGCGCAGTCAGGATGTTGTAAGCGCTCGGCTACCATAGCCGTTACGAGTTCATCAGGCACCAATTCCCCTTTGTCCATGTAAGCGCGCGCTTGCTTTCCCAGGTTCGTTTCCTCTTTCACCGCCTGACGAAGGAGGTCCCCCGTGGAGATGTGCGGAATAGCAAATGTCTGCTTGAGCAGCTGCGCTTGCGTCCCTTTTCCAGCTCCAGGCGGTCCTAACAATACGAGGCGCATATATTTCTTCCCGCTCTCAGCCGCGGCGACCGCGCAACCGACCGCCCTTCATGAACCCTTCATAGTTCCGCATTAAGATCTGAGTTTCGATCTGCGCAATCGTATCCAGGGCAACACCTACCACAATGAGCAAGGCCGTGCCGCCGAAATAAAACGGGACATTGAATGAGCCGATAAGCAAAGTAGGGAGGACGCAAATGAGCGCAATATAGATCGCTCCACTAAGAGTGACACGACTGAGCACGCGATCGATGTATTCAGCTGTACGTTGCCCCGGGCGGATACCAGGAATAAATCCACCGTACTTCTTCATGTTGTCCGCTACGTCGGCTGGGTCAAACACTACCGCTGTATAGAAATAACAGAAGAAGATGATTAACAGCACATAAGTAAAGGTATACACCACGCTTCCCGGAGCTAAGGAACCAGCCACCGCTTGCGCCCACGGATGATCGGCAAAACTGGCGATCGTCGCCGGAAAAATCAACACCGACGAAGCAAAGATAGGTGGAATCACCCCAGACGTGTTAATTTTAAGCGGCAGGTGAGAACTTTGGCCGCCATACACTTTACGGCCAACCACTCGCTTCGCATATTGTACAGGAATACGGCGATACCCACGTTCCATAAAAATCACCGCAGCGACAATCCCCACCATTGCCACCAGAATAAGGAGCAAAACGAGAATGCTGAGCTCGCCTTCACGCACGAATTCGGTCGTGGTGGTGACCGCCGAGGGAATACTTGACACGATGCCGGCGAAAATAATCAGAGAGATACCGTTCCCTACTCCGCGCTCAGTGATTTGCTCTCCTAACCACATGATAAAAGCGGTTCCAGAGGAAAGCGTGATCATCGTCAGCAAACGGAATCCCCACCCAGGATGGAACACTACCGAGCTGCCACTTGGCGCCTGGATTTGTTCCAACCCCACACTGATGAAAAATCCCTGTAACAACGAGAGCCCAACCGTGCCGTAACGAGTGTACTGCGTAATCTTACGCCGCCCGAGTTCTCCTTCTTTTGAAAGCCGCTCCAACGCTGGCACCACCACGGTCAAGAGTTGTAAAATAATCGACGCGCTAATGTAGGGCATAATCCCCAGAGCAAAGATAGAAAATCGCTCCAGAGCCCCTCCGGAAAAAAGATTGACTAAGCCGAAGACCGTGTTGCTCGCCTGCTGAAAGAAGGCGGCTAAGGCCTTACCATCTATTCCTGGGGTAGGAATTGCCACCCCGGCGCGATAGACCGCTAGCAGGCCAAAAGTAAAGAACAGGCGACGGCGGAGATCCGCAATCTTCGCCGCATTTTGTAATCCTTCGAGCACGTTATCCGACCTCGACAGATCCGCCCGCAGCCACGATTTTTTCGCGAGCGTGTTGACTAAACGCGTGAGCTTTCACCGTTAGTGCCTTGGTCAATTCTCCTTGGGCAAGAATTTTGACTTTCTTGTTCTTCCCTCGTACTAGTCCAGCTTCTCGCAGGATTGCCAGATCAATCACTGAGCCGGCAGTAAAACGTTCCAGACTACCTAGATTAACAATTCTGAATTCCTCACGCGAGGGGTTATGGAAACCTCGCTTTGGTAAGCGCCGCGCCAGAGGCATCTGTCCGCCTTCGTATCCTGGCGGTGTATTTCCTCCAGAACGGGAGCCACGCCCTTTGTGTCCTTTGCCAGAAGTCTTGCCGTGGCCAGAGCCGATGCCGCGGCCGAGACGCTTTCGTTTCTTCACCGCTCCAGTTGCTGGGCGCAGATGACTAAGATCCATTTTCATGTACCTCGATAAGATGAAGTACCTTGCGAATCATCCCTTGCATGGAGGGAGAGTCATTTCGCAGGACCGTTCTCCCCACGCGAGTGAGCCCGAGTCCATTCAAGGTCGCTCGCTGGCGACGTGGACATCCGATTCCGCTACGTTTGAGGGTGATCCGCAACACCCTTCGCTCTGACGTATCTGCCATGGCATTAACCCTGTTGTAATTCGGCTACAGCCTTCCCTCTTCGCTCAGCCACTTGTTGTGGCAGGGAAAGGCTATTCAATGCTACCAGTGTCGCTCTCACTGAATTGTGGGAATTGGTAGATCCGAGGCATTTCGTCAATGCGTCACGAACCCCGGCCAGTTCCATAACCGCCCGTACCCCTCCGCCAGCAATCAAACCAGTTCCTTGTGAAGCCGGCTTGAGCAGGACCTTGCCAGCTCCGTGTTTCCCGATCACCGTATAGGGGAGTGTTCCTTGGGAAAGTGCAACACTGATGAGAGACTTTTTTGCTTGCTCGATTCCTTTACGAATCGCCTCAGGCACCTCATGTGCCTTGCCGAGTCCGTACCCCACATGTCCGTTTCCATCCCCAACGACGACCACAGCGCTGAAGCTAAAACGCCGGCCGCCTTTGACGACTTTGCTGACACGGTTGATATGGACTACTTTTTCCTTGAGTTCCAGACCTTCAGGACTAATGCGCTCTTCGAAAGCCACCACGTCTCACGCTCCTTAAAATTGCAAGCCAGCTTCGCGCGCAGCTTCGGCCACAGCGCGGATGCGTCCATGATACAAGAACCCGTTTCGGTCAAACACCACTTTGCTAATACCTTTTTCCTGACACTTTTGGGCAATGAGCGTGCCGACTCCTTTTGCTGCCTCCAGCGTCGCAGTTTTCTTTAACACGGTGCGTAACTCTGTCGAGAGAGTCGAAGCCGCGGCGAGAGTCTGCCCGCTCTCGTCAGAGACAATCTGCACGTACAGATGTTTGCCACTGCGATAGACGCATAAGCGCGGGTGTGCGTTTGTTCCTCTTACTCGTTTACGTACTCGCTCTCGTCGCAGGGTCCGCCCACGCTCGCGAGGATTCGTCCGTGCCATAGCGTTTACCGTGCCCCGGCTGTCTTGCCGGCCTTTCTCCGAATCTTCTCCTCAGCGTATTTCACCCCCTTCCCCTTGTAGGGTTCAGGGGGACGCAAACGGCGGATTGCCGCCGCAACTTCGCCGAGCAGTTGTTTGTCAATGCCTTCAAGGGTGACTGCGGTCTGCCGCTCAACTTTCGCTTGCACACCGGGAGGTAACTGAAAGAGAATCGGATGTGAGAAGCCCAGACTTAACTGAAGCGCGTTTCCTCGCGCTTCTGCTCGATATCCTACCCCGGAGATCTCCAGTGAACGCGTAAAGCCTTTGCTCACTCCCTCAACCATGTTGGCGATAAGTTTACGCGTGAGGCCATGCAGGGCCTTAGCTCGATGGGATTCTTCTCGTGGCGACACCACGACCGTCCCATCCGTCATCTGCACAGCCAGTGCCGGGTCGATGGGAAACACTAGCTTTCCCTTTGGTCCTTGCACAGTTACTGTGCCTTCACTCTCGACAACCTGCACCTTTTCTGGTAGCGGCACAGGCAAACGTCCAATACCTGCCATACTCTATGCTCTCTTTCCAGGACTCACCACAAACTACAGAGGATTTCGCCCCCTACTCTGAGTTTGCGCGCTTCCCGGTCAACGACGAGGCCGCGGGAAGTCGATAGAACGTTAACCCCGAGTCCATTCTGCACCAGGGGAATCTCGCCTGCCCCAACATAGGTACGCAAGCTTGGCTTGCTGATTCGCTTGAGGCCATGCAAAACCGGTCTCCCAGCAGCATCATACTTAAGCCACACGCGTAACTGCGGCCGATTTTTCTCCTCTATGACACCCTGCTCTTTGATGAAGCCTTCTTCCGCCATGACTTTTGCCAACGCCCCTTTGAGACGGGACCATGGCACATCGACGCGTTCTTTCCGAGCATGAAGTGCATTACGAAGCGCAGTCAGGAAGTCGGCAATTGGATCGGTTGTCATGATTCCTCCTACCAACTCGCTTTCGTCAACCCTGGGATCTGCCCTTTGAGGCCGAACTTGCGCAAGCACAGACGGCACATGCGAAAGCGGCGGTAAAAAGCTCGTGCCCGTCCACATAACGGGCAGCGGTTATACTGACGGACAGCAAATTTCTGCTTTCGTTCGGCTTTGACTCGTAGAGAGGTGCGCGCCATGAATTAACTCCGGAAAGGCATGCCCAAGGCGCGTAACAAGGCGCGCCCTTCGGCGTCCGTTTTTGCAGTGGTTACCATCGAGATCGTGAATCCTTTCACTTGCTCGACCTTATCGAGGTTGATTTCAGGGAAAATGGTGTGCTCACGTATCCCCAACGAATAGTTCCCGCGGCCATCGAAAGAGCGATCGGATACGCCACGAAAATCGCGAACCCGGGGCAGGGCAACACTGACCAAGCGGTCCAGGAACTCGTACATGCGTTCCCCACGCAGGGTCACTGCACAACCGATCGGCACTCCCTCGCGCAGTTTGAAATTAGCAATCGACTTGTGAGCTTTCGTCACAATAGGTTTCTGTCCCGTAATAAGCGAAAGGTCGCTCACTCCACCTTCAAGCACTTTAGTGTTTTGCGTTGCCTCACCCAGCCCCATATTGACGACGATCTTCTCCAAGCGCGGGACTTGCATGATGTTCGCGTACCCCAGTTCTTGTCGCAACGCCGGAACAACCTTTTGCCAATAGAATTCTTTGAGACGAGCCATATCATTTATCCAATAACTCACCACAGCGGTGGCATGAGCGAGCCTTTCCTCCATCCTCAAGAGTCTTCGTTTTCAGCCGAACCGGGGCGTTACAGCGTTCACACATCGGCATCAGGTTGGAAAGGTGGATCGGAGCCTCTTTCTCGACAATCCCGCCAGGACTTTGTGGCCCACGCGGCTTGAGGTGACGCTTCACTAAGTTGAGTCGTTCGATGACCGCACGGTCTTCGTCTGGCAGCACTCGCAACACCTTGCCAATCTTGCCGCGCTCTTTACCAGCGATCACCATGACCGAATCGTTTTTCTTCACTCGCGCTAACATCACTGGTTCCTATAAGACTTCGGGAGCGAGGGAGATAATTTTCATGAACCGCTTGGCGCGCAATTCGCGCGCTACCGGGCCGAAGATACGTGTCCCCACTGGCTCGCGTTGATTATCCAACAAGACGGCTGAGTTGGTATCGAAACGGATGTACGAGCCATCTGGCCGCCCAATCTCCTTCGCCGTGCGCACGATCACCGCACGCATGACATCACCTTTCTTCACTTTAGCGTTCGGGATCGCTTCTCTAATCGACACCACAATTTCATCCCCGACCGACGCATACCTCCGGCGTGTGCCGCCGAGCACGCGCACACACCGCACCCGACGTGCGCCGGAGTTGTCGGCCACATCCAGGATAGTCTCGACCTGGATCATCCTCTGCTCCTTTCACTCACCCAACCACTGCCGATTTGATAATGGTCTGTACACGCCAGCGTTTTTCTCGACTGATGGGTCGTGTTTCTACAATCGACACTTGGTCTCCTATGCGACAACGGTTCTCTGGATCATGGGCTTTGTATTTCTTCCGCTGACGTACGTATTTCTTATAGACCGCGTGTTGAACAAGCCGTTCGACGAGCACGACAACAGTCTTGTCCATTTTATCGCTGACGACGATTCCCTCTCGTATTTTTCTATGTCCTGGCACCTTCACTACTCTCCTGTCCCACGCCGTGTACGCTCATGCTGAATGGTCTTGAGTCGAGCGATATCTTGCCGTAGGTGACGCAGACGCATAGGATTATCGAGTTGTCCAGTGCTCTTCCGTAACCGCAGGCGAAAGAGTTCCTCAGCCAGCTCACGCTCTTTCTGGTGGATTTCTTCACTGGTGAGATCGCGAATCTCCTTAGCTCGCATACATCGTCCCCTGGCGTTCGCAAAACTGAGTACTGAGCGAGAGTTTGTTTGCCGCCAGGCGTAACGCTTCTTTGGCTACATCGCGTGGAATCCCTTCCATCTCAAAAAGCATGCGCCCAGGCTTGATCACCGCGACCCAGAACTCCGGCGGCCCTTTACCTTTTCCCATACGGGTTTCGGTCGGTTTCTTCGTCACCGGCTTATCAGGAAAGATCCGTACCCAGACTCGTCCGCCGCGCTTGACATGACGAGTAAGAGCGACCCGCGCAGCTTCGATCTCGCGCGCAGTCATCCAACCGCGATCGAGCGACTTCAAGCCGTAGTCACCGAATGCCAGTTCGACGCCTCGCGTGGCATTGCCGTACGCTCGGCCCCGTTGTTGTTTGCGATATTTAACCTTCTTAGGGGCTAACATGGTTTTTCCTCAGGTATTCACAGCCGTTTTCTGTTCTTCATCGCGAGAGAGCACTTCTCCGCGGAAAATCCACACTTTGACACCAATCACGCCATAGGTGGTCTTCGCCTCAGCCATGCCATAGCTGATATCAGCCCGCAGCGTATGGAGGGGAACCCGTCCCTCCCGATACCATTCGGTGCGCGCAATCTCCGCTCCGGCCAGTCGACCGGAACAGCGCACCTTTACCCCTTGCGCTCCCATCCGAATAGCGCGAGCCACACTCTCTTTCATAGCCCGGCGAAACGCCACTCGCCGTTCGAGCTGAAGGGCGACATTCTCCGATACCAGCTGCGCGTCTAGATCAGGGCGGCGCACCTCATGGATATTGAGGTAAACCTCTCTAGTCGTCAGTTTGGCGAGCTCGGCCTTGAGCTTTTCGATCTCCGCCCCTTTCTTGCCGATGACAATACCGGGTCGGGCGGTGTAAATGTTAATCTTTTCCTTATTGGCCGCACGTTCAATCTCAACCTTCGCGATCCCAGCATGGTGCAAACGTTTCTTGATGAATTCACGCGTGCGGATGTCGTCGTGCAAGAGCACTGCATATTCTTTCTCAGCAAACCAGCGAGACTCCCAACCCTCAAGCACCCCTAAGCGAAATCCTTTGGGGTGTACTTTCTGGCCCATCCGATATTCTCCTACTGCTTTTCGTCCACGATCACCGTAAAGTGGCTCGTGCGTTTGCGAATCGGTGTTGCGCGGCCATGCGCCCGTGGGACGAAACGCTTCCACGTCATCCCACCATCAACGTACGTGTATTTAACGTACAACGCATCAGGATTCACGTTTTGTGTGTCTGCGGCGTTAGCAATTGCCGCTCGTAAGGTCTTATCGAGGATGCGAGCCGCTTTCTTCGGCGTAAAACGCAGAATGGAGAGCGCCGCCTCCACCTGTTTGCCACGGATGAGGTCCGCTACGAGGCGCGCTTTCTGCGGAGAAATCCGAACGTTACGTGTCACTGCCCTCGCTTCCATAACTATACTCCTACGCCTTCGCTGCCTTCTTGACTTCGCCTTTGCGGTCCCCCGAGTGGCTGTAGAACGTCCGCGTGGGAGAAAACTCTCCGAGCTTGTGTCCAACCATATTCTCTGTCACATACACGGGAACGAACTTTCGTCCGTTATGGACTGCAAAGGTGTAACCGATCATTTCTGGAATGATCGTAGAACGCCGAGACCATGTCTTGACGACCTTCTTTTCTCCAGTCTCAATCAGAGTGTGAACTTTTTCCAGCAGATGGTCATCAACGAAAGGACCTTTTTTCACTGAACGCGGCATGATTACTTCTTCCGTCTTTGCACGATGTACTTATCTGTACTGACGTTCTTTCTGGTCTTGTACCCTTTAGCCAGTACTCCCCATGGGCTCTGAGGATGGTTCCCTTTTCCTCGTCCCTCTCCTCCCCCCATGGGATGGTCAACAGGGTTCATCGCAATCCCTCGCACATGGGGTCGGCGGCCAAGCCAGCGTGAACGACCAGCTTTCCCTAAAGACACATTCTCATGATCCATATTGCCGACCTGCCCGATTGTCGCCCGGCAACGCTGATGGACCAGTCGCACCTCACCCGAAGGAAGCTTGATAGAGGCGTAGACTCCCTCTTTTGCCATTAACTGGGCAGCGGCCCCAGCACTGCGCACGAGTTGACCACCCTTGCCAATCTTGAGTTCAATGTTGTGAACCATCGTCCCAAGAGGAATATGGCGGAGGGGAAGGGAGTTCCCAGGCTTAATATCTGCTCCTTCACCAGACATCACCACGTCACCTACGTTCAGCCCGACTGGCGCTAGGATGTAGCGTTTTTCTCCGTCGACATAATGCAACAAGGCGATACGGGCAGAACGATTAGGATCATATTCGATCGCTGCAACTTTTGCGGCAATCCCGTCTTTCTCCCGCCGAAAGTCGATGAGACGGTACCGCCGTTTGTGACCTCCTCCTCGCTGAAAACTGGTCACTCGCCCACGATTATTACGGCCACCACTCTTGTGTAACGGGGCTAACAACGAACGTTCAGGGGATTTTTTGCTGATTTCAGCAAAATCCGCCACACTTTGAAAACGCCTTCCGGCTGAAGTAGGGTGATGCTGTCGGAGCGCCATGATTAGACCCCTTCGAAGAAATCAATTCGGCTACCAGCCGCAAGGGTAACGTAAGCTTTCTTCCAAGCCGGGCGCCGGCCTAGGTATTTCCCTACCCGTCGCTCTTTGCCGAGATACTGTATAGTCCGGACCTTGGTAACTTTCACCTTAAATAAGGTCTCCACAGCATTCTTGATAGCAAATTTATTGGCATCCGGCTGGACACGGAAAACCACTTGATTTCCTGCTTCTCCCACTAAGGTCACTTTTTCCGTAATCAAAGGAGCAGTAATCACCGAATACATATCTCTGCTCATGATCCTAACCTCTCGCTCACTCGCCGCAAGGCTTCTTGGGTAAAGAGTGTCTGGCGGTAGCGGAGCAAGTCATAGACATTGAGTCCTTCACTCCGCAACACTTTCACTCTCGGCAAATTGCGCGCGGCTCTCTCGATGCTGGGATTTTCTTCGTGGATCACAACCAGTACGTTGTCTCCCAATTCCAACCGGGAAAGAAATTCTACCATCCGCTTGGTCTTTGGTTCTGGCAGTAAGATGTCATTTACTACCATGAGTTCCCCTTGCCGTTGCTTAAGGGCTAAGGCGGCGCAGAGCGCAGTGCGGCGAGCACTGCGAGGCAACCGGTACGCATACGAACGAGGGCGCGGTCCAAAGATCGTTGCTCCTCCGACCCAGATAGGAGAGCGTGTACTTCCAGACCGAGCTCGGCCTGTGCCTTTTTGGCGCCAGGGCTTCTTGCCTCCGCCCCTCACCTCGGCACGTGTTTTGGTCGACGCCGTCCCAGCGCGTCGATTGGCCATTTGCATTTTGACTATTTCAAAAAGCAGATGTTCGCGTGGAGGCTGACCCGCAATAGCTGCCGGCAACTCGACCTCACCAACAGGCTCATGCTCCGGTGAAAATACCGGAATACGTAGTGGTTGTGCTTCCATCCTCAGTTATCCCTGTACTGCCTTATGTATGAGTACAATCCCTCCACGGGCACCGGGGACAGATCCCCTGACCAGGAGAAGATTGGACTCTGGGCGTATTTCTACAACACGCAAGTGGAGAGCAGTCATGCGGTCGTTGCCATATTGTCCAGCCATACGCTTACCTTTGAAGATACGGCCCGGATAAGAGCGATTGCCAATCGAACCACCATGGCGAAAGTACTCGTGTGTCCCGTGGCTTCCGGGAAATCCACTCATGCCATGCCGCTTAATGACCCCAGAGAATCCACGCCCTTTTGTGCGTCCTACAATGTCAACCAACTCTCCAGCTTGGAAGATCTGCGCGATAGTCAGTTCACCGCCGACTTCATAGTTATCAACATCGGCTACACGGAATTCACGCAATACGGTAAATGGACCGGCACCAGCGGCTTTGCAGTGACCAAGCAAAGGTTTATTAGCACGCTGTGGTTTGCGTACACCAAAACCGAGTTGTAGAGCCGTATAGCCATCCCGTTGGGCGGTTTTCTTCTGCACCACCCGACAAGGGCCAGTCTGGATAACGGTGACTGGTATGAGAGAGCCATCCGCACCAAAAACTTGGCTCATCCCCAGTTTTTTGCCAATGAGGCCAATCATATCCTTCCCTTACTCCAGTTTAATTTGAACATCGACGCCAGCCGCCAGTTCGAGTTTCCCCAGAGCATCGATGGTCTGCTGAGTCGGGTCGAGTATATCGAGTAAGCGCTTATGAGTCCGGATTTCGAACTGCTCGCGCGACTTCTTATCAACATGCGGAGAGCGGTTGACCACGAATCTTTCCATCTTCGTCGGCAGGGGAATAGGACCGGCCACCCGGCCACCGGTACGTCTGACAGTCTCAACGATCTCTTTGACCGACTGGTCGAGAACCCGATGATCGTAAGCTTTGAGTCGAATGCGAATTTTTTCGTTCATTGCGTTTATTACTCAGCTATTACAGGAGGATTTTGGTGACGACGCCCGCCCCAACCGTGCGTCCCCCCTCACGAATGGCAAACCGTAGCCCCTCATCCATCGCGATCGGCGTCAGCAACTCCACCACCATCTGCGTGTTGTCCCCCGGCATCACCATCTCCGTCCCCTCTTGTAAGGCCACCGTCCCCGTCACATCCGTCGTGCGAAAGTAAAACTGCGGCCGATACCCATTAAAGAACGGCGTGTGC